>CAMBTF010000194.1 GCA_945870545.1 Akkermansia muciniphila | reverse complement strand
GCGCGCTTGCGGGCCCCCTCGTCGAGGATGCGCTTGCGGAGGCGGATGTTGAGGGGGGTGGCTTCGACGAGCTCGTCGGCATCGATGTATTCGATGGCGCGCTCCAGGGAGAAACGGATGGGCGGGGTGAGCTTGGAGGTCTTGTCCTTGCCGGAGGAGCGCATGTTGTCGAGGTGCTTCTCCTTCACGGGGTTGACCGGCATGTCGCCGACGCGCGGGTTTTCACCGACCAACATGCCGGGGTAGATCGCGTCGTTCGCGCCGACGAAGAGCACGCCGCGGTCCTCAAGCGCCTGGAGCGAGTAGGTGGTGGCGACGCCGGCCTCCATGGATACTAGGGTTCCCGTAGTTCTGGTGACGATCTCGCCGGCGTGCGGGCCGTATTCGCGGAAAAGGTGCGACATGATGCCGTGGCCGGAGGTGAGATTGACGATTTCCGTTTCAAAACCGATCAGGCCGCGGGTGGGAATGAGGGCGGTGATGAGCGTTTCGCCGGAGGGCTCGGTCTCCATGTTTTCCATCATGCCCTTGCGGTTGATGAGCAGCTTCAGGATGCCCTGGGTGTATTCGCCGGGGGACTCGATGTAGAGGGTCTCGAAGGGTTCGAGGAGCTTGCCGCCCTCGTCGCGGCGGTAGATCACGGTGGGACGGGAAACGCAGACCTCGAAGCCCTCGCGGCGCATCTGCTCAACGAGAACGGCGATCTGCATCGCGCCCCGGGCAGAGACGTTGAAGACGCCGGCCTGATCGGTGTCCTCGACCTGGAGGGAGACGTTGGTCTTGATCTCGTGCATCAACCGCTCGCGGATGGCGCGGGAGGTGACGTGCTTGCCTTCCTTGCCGCCGAGCGGGCCGTCGTTGATGGAGAACTCCATGGAAACGGTCGGCGGGTCGATCTCCACGAAAGGCAGTGCCTGCTGGTCGGCGCTGGCGGCGAGGGTCTCTCCGATGTCGATGTTCTCGATGCCCGCCGCGATGCCGACGATGCCGCCCGCGCCGCAACCTTCCGAGTCCTCGGTGGCGAGGCCGGAGTAGGTGAAGGTTTTCATCACCTTGGACTGCTGCTTGGTGCCGTCCTTGCGGTGGAGCCAGATCGTGTCGCCCTTTTTAACGGAGCCGCCGAGGACTTTCCCGACCGCCACGCGGCCGACGAAGCTGTCCCACTCGATGTTCGAGACGAGCATGAGGAAAGGCGAAGCCGGATCGGCGGCGGGCTCGGGGATAAACTCGATGATCTTCTTGATGAGCGGCACGCAGTCCTTGCGCTCGTCATCCGGGTGATCCATGAAATAGCCGTCGCGGGCGGAGCCATAGGAGAAAGGCGCGTTGAACTGCTCCTCGGTGGCGTCGAGATCGAGGAAGAGCTCGAGAACCTGGTCGTGCACCTTTAGCGGATTGGAAAGCGGTCGGTCGATCTTGTTAACGACGACGATGGGCTTGAGGCCTTCCGCGAGCGCTTTGCGGAGCACGAAACGGGTCTGCGCTTGCGGGCCGCCTGCCGCATCGACGACGAGGAGGACGCCGTCCACCATTTTCATGACCCGCTCCACCTCGGCACCGAAGTCGGCGTGGCCCGGGGTATCGACGATGTTGATCGTGTATCCGTCGTAAAGGATGGCGGTGTTTTTCGCCTTGATGGTGATGCCTTTTTCGCGCTCCAGATCCATGGAATCCATGGCGCGCTCCTGGGTGGCTTGGTTTTCCCGGTAGGTGCCGCCGGCCTTGAGGAGTTGGTCGACGAGGGTGGTTTTCCCATGGTCAACGTGGGCGATGATGGCGAGGTTGCGGATCTTGAGTGACATAAAATAAGGCGGTTGGAGGCTTTGGGGGCGGGGCTATGGAGGGTTTTTCCCGGTATGGCAAGGCGGGAATGCGGTGGTTTCCCAATTTGGATTTTGAACCACAGATGGACGGGATGGACGCAGATGATGAAAGGGATGGGAAAGTGACGTTGTCGTCACGGCTGCATCCCGATGTGTTTATCTTGGTTTATCCCGTTCATCAGTGGTTGGATTTCTGAACCCAAACGCTCAGTTTCTCGCCGCTTTCCCCCGGTAGAACAGGCCGAAGGAGATCCAGCACACGGCGATGATGGCGGCGAGCGTCCACCAGAAATTCTGCCAGCCCGCGCCGGTTTCATCCACGCAAACGATGCGCAGCCACGCGCAGAGCAGCGCGCCGACCAAGGGGCCGATGCCGGATGTCATCAGACCGAGCAATCCCTGTGCCTGCCCGCGCATGGAGGGATCGACGCGGCGGTCGAGATACACCTGGGCGGTCACGAAATAGATCGTGTAACAAACGCCGTGCAGCGCGACGCCGGCAACGTGCCATGCGACGGTGCCAGTGAGCCCCGCGTATCCGCTGAGGCCGTAGCGGAGCACGGAAAGGCCGAGCCCCCACATCAGCAAGGTCTTGAGACGGAAGCGCGCCATCAGCAGGCCGAGCAGCGGCATGGCGGCGATCTCGCTCCATTGGCCGATGGTCATGGTCGCGGTCGGGGTCTTGTCGCCGAGCATTCCGAACATTTCTGCCGAATACATGTAGAACGCGACAAGCGGCACGGAGAACAGCCCGGTGACGGCGAAGAGCACGGCGTGGTCGCGGTGGCGGAACAGCGAGAACGCGCCGAAACCCATCGCGCTGCGCCACGATTTTCCCTGCCCTAGCGGAGGCGTGTCCGGCACCCCGAAGGAAATGATCCCCGCGAAGATCCGCGCTCCGGCGGCCGCGTAGCCGACGACGAGGCTGCTGTCCGCGTCGAGCGCATAGCTCGTCAGGAAACCAGCGCCCATCCACCCCAGCGTCGCACCCAGCCTCACCAGCGGGTAGCGCTTCTCGCCGTCGTTGAGGTTCGCAAGGCTGAGCGTGGCGAGTAGCCCCCACGTGGGACCGGAGACCGTCGCATAAAGGGCGATCCCCGCAATGAACCACCACGGATGCAGCCCGATATCGAGCACGCCGAAGGCCAGGAAAATGGCGACCGCGCCGAGCAGGGAGCTCCAGCCCATGAGTTTCTGCGCGGCGATGCGCTCATCCGCCAGCGCACCGCCGATCAGCGGGGAAAACAGCGAGCAGATCGGCACGACGGCAAACACCGCGCCGACCCAGCCCTCCAGCCCCTCGGCCTTGAGGACGTTGGTGAGCGAAGGCACCCAGAAGCCCGGCGCCATGCCATGGAAGAACGAAAGCGCCCAAAGCCGCGCGAACACACCCTTGGCCTCGACCCGTTTCACCACGCGCCACACCTAGCTGGAAACGTGCGGCTGGCAAGACTTCTGGCAAATGCGGAAATGCGCGCATCCTCACAAGTCGCTTCGGATGAGCTCAGAAGCCCGTCCCTACGCGGTAAAACTCTTTTTGTGGCAAAGCCTCCCCCGCGAAATCCGCCGAGATGTTTTCGCCGGACTGAAAGGTCGTCGCCAGCCGCCGTGGCACCCATGAATTCGCTTCCAGGGTCGCTGACGACTCTATCCAATACGGGGCAAACCGAACCGGTGTGAACGTGAAGCGCTTTGTCGCGGCATCGTAAACGGGAGCAACCGGCCCGCTCGCCGCGTTGTTGGGATTCGTATTGAGCTGGAATTCCAAGCGGTTTGACAGGCCGTCCTTGTCGGGATCGTCGTTCGGGTGCCGCCCGCTGCCAAGCGCGCCCGTGGCGTTGCTGCCGAAATGGGCGATCATCCAGTCATCCGGCAAACCGTCGGAAGGCGTTTGGTCAGCGGATAGCCCCACCACCGTGAAGCGGGTCGCCCGGCTGGTGTGCGTCCCGTCACTGAATTGTATGAGAGCATGATCGTAAAAAAAGCCTTCCGCGATCTGGGCGTCCGATAATCTCGAGTTGTTGAAAAAGCCCGCCGGCGTATAAACCAGCTCCATGCCGTTGAGCGAAAACGTTCCCGCACCGGACGTGCTGCTCACCAACACGGGTGTCAGCGGATCCCCTTGCCGGTCGTAAGCCCTGAGCTGGAAGCGATTCAAACCCAACACACCCGGCGGAAAGGTTCCGTAAAACGGATCGGTCGTCACGATGGATATCGCCCGATTTGTTGCGAATGGTGGGGTGTTGGAAACGGGATAGCCGAATTGAATCCGATTGATGTCATAAGCGCCGAGCGCCAATGCGTCGGTGCTCGACTGGAAAAACATGATGGCGTCTTTCAGGAGCGGCTCGGGTTCATTCGGATCCTCGCTTGAATGCGCCAAACCCAGCGCGTGCCCGATCTCATGCGTCAGCACCCGCTTGAACCTGGCGGAACTCTGGAGCAAGGGGGCGTTCGTCACGCTTTCCATCACCACGTAGCCATACAACCTCTCTTCGAATCCGGTCGAACCGATGATCCCTCCGCTGAATGCGGTGGCTGGCAGGAGAAACCCGCCGCCGCCGATCCCCAGGACCCCGCTCGTGTTCACGCTGGCGAAATTGTCGTGTAGCTGGATGCGCAGTCTGCCATCGGTGACGTTAATCAGGTTCGCGCCTTGCCCGAAAGACTGCACGCCGTCGAAGCGGAATTTCAGCGACGACGCCGCGGCCCAGGAATTCAGCGCTTC
>CAMBTF010000193.1 GCA_945870545.1 Akkermansia muciniphila | reverse complement strand
CGGCGGCATGGATTTTTGGTGGCGGCATGTCGTCACGAAACGCATCAAGCAGCTCCGCCCCCGCAAGCTCATGGACGTGGCCAGCGGCACCGGTGACCTTGCCTTGAAAATCCAGGACGAGATCCCGGATTGCGAGGTGATGGCCACCGATTTCTGCGCGGAAATGCTCGCCCACGCCTCCTCGCGCGGGGTCAGGAAAACCCTCGTCGCCGACGCCCTCGATCTGCCTTTCCCCAACGATGAATTCGATGTCGTTACCGTCGCCTTCGGCCTGCGGAACATGGGCGATTATCCGCTCGCACTCCGAGAAATGCGCCGCGTCCTCAAGCCCGGCGGTCATCTTTTCATCCTCGATTTCTCCCAGCCGGAAGCACCGCTCTGCTATCCTTACCGCCTCTACCTCCACCACGTCCTGCCCAAGCTCGCCGGCCTCCTGACAGGCCAGAAAGACGCCTACGAATACCTCGGAACCTCCATCGAGCAATTCCCCTCCGGTAAGGAAATGATCGCCCTCCTCGCATCGAACGGCTACGGAAACGCCAGCGCGACGCCCATGACTTTCGGCGTCGTCACCGCTTACGAGGCGGTGAAAATGTGAGGATTTTTCAATCCGCCACCTCGACGATCAGGTTGATCTCCACCGCAACATCAAGCGGCAGAGCCGCCACGCCGAGAGCCGTGCGGGAGTGCTTGCCACGCTCGCCGAAAATTTCCACGAGCAACTCCGACGCACCGTTGACAACGACGGGATGACCGGTGAAATCCGGCTCCGAATTCACAAAGCCGTTGAGCGTGACGATCTGCTTCACCTTGTCGAGCGAGCCGATGGCTTCCTTGATCACCGCGAGGCGGTTCAGGATGATGATGCGCGCGCCTTCCACCGCTTTCTCCACCGGGCAGGCGGAGGGTACTTTGCCGAGGATTTTCACATCGCCATCGATGGGCAGGCCGCCGGAGAGGAAAAGCAGGTTGCCGGTGCGGACGCAGTTCACGTAGGCGGCGATGGGGGTCGGCACTACGGGAAGTTTCAGTCCGAGCGATTCGATCTTGGCGAGGGTGTGGTCTGTCATGGGCGGAGGGTGAAATCGCGGAGCGTGGAGATCAAACCCCAAGTGCGGGAATCATCCGCTTGCTAATGAGAAAGGTTGGAACGGTGTGGTAAAAGTCCGTAATCTAACAAAAACCTGGTGACCAGCCTCTGATCTGGAGGTCACGGGCAGCCCCTCGTGGTTGAAGCAATGCTCGGCAACGCCGCGCGCGCTTGTTCGCTTGCTGGCGACGGAGTGAATGTGGATTGAAAAAACGCAGATCCTTACTGGCGGTTTATTTCGCGGGTGACGTGAGGAAGCGCAACAGTTCGTTGGCTTCCTCTTTTTTCAGGCTGTCGAGCAGGCCGCTAGGCATCAGTGAGTTCGGGGTCACTTGGCGGTTTATAACCTCCGTTTTCGGAATGCTGACCGCATCCGTCATGGTGCGCACCGTGAGACTTGTCGCGGTTTCCTTCTCGATCATTCCGGCCGTGACGGTTCCGTCTTTTTGTGTGATGAGGTTCAGCTGGTAGTCCGCACCGACCACGGCATTGGGATCGATGATGTTTTCGAGGAAATACTCCAGGCCGTTGCGCCATGTTCCGGAGAGGTTCGGCCCGAGTCTTCCTCCCTCGCCTTCCATGATGTGGCAAGTCATGCAGAGGCGCTGGTAGTGTACTTTACCGGCTTCGACATCGTAGCTCCATGCGGGGGCTTTGCCGTAGGCTTCGCGATAGCTGGCGATTTTCTGTTTCACATCGTCAGACGATTCCGTGCTGCGACCCCAGATCGATTCCACCAATTTGTTGACTTCCGGATCTTTGAGATTGGCGAGTTGCCGGGCGTGAAGCGAGGTGAGGTTCTTGCGATCAAAGCGGTTGTCTAGCGCGGCATGGAGCAGCGGCAGGGCGAGGTCGGCGCGACTGCAGAGCATTTCGAGCAATGCCGGGCGCGATTTGGTGTCGAGCTTGTCGAAGCGCTGGATGAGCATTTCCGCCGCCGCCGCCGGATCGTCCGCCTGTCTCACCATCGCGACGGCTGTTTGGAAATCCGAGCTATCAAGCAGGCGTGAAATCAGGGATGAGGGTATGCGCGTCCCGAGGCGGCGCAGTAACCCGAGGCAGCGCTGACGTTCCGCTTTGTTCAAAGATGGGCTTTCAACCTGTTTTACGAGATTGTTCTGGGCCTCCTTATTTCCGAAGACCGCATCGAGAAAGCGGGTGGAGTCGGCGTCGGGAAAACGTGTCTTCGCCATTTCCCATGAATCCGGCGGGGTGATGGCAGTCTCATTTTCCAGAGCGAACGCGAGGAGTTCGCGCGCGCGGGCGGCCATGGGTTCGGGGCCTTCGGAGATGGTGGTGGCAAGCAGGTCGCGCCCCGGAGTGGACTTCGCGAGCGTCCACATGATGCTGTCGGCCAGGCCCTGTTGTTGGGTGGTGGCGGCGATTTTCAGTGCCCGAGCCAGGTCTTGGTTCACGAGGCTTCCGAAGCCTAGCCAGGTCATTTTTGGCAGGTTGCGGTCATGGGTGTCTTCCGCGCGGGCAGCAAGAGTCTCCGCGATCTTCCACCGGTCTTCGGCAGGCAGGAGAGGCAGCGCCGAGGCCACGGAGAGCCGCACTGCGGGGGATGGATCCTCGCTTGCAAGTGTGGCGAATTGCGCCGGATTGATACGCAACTCGGAGCGGTTGTCGGTTGCGATCCGCACCGCCCACGAGCGGAGAGCTTGTTCGGGAGCGGAGAGCAGGGCGGCAAGTTGCTCTTGCGGCAGGGAACCGGCGGCATGCAGGGTCCAGAGGGCGCGCAATCTCAGCACCACGCTGTTTTTGGTATCCGTGAGCATCGAGGATAGCTGGCCAAGGGCTGCGGAATCGAGCGGCCTGTTAGAGGCCCGCTCCTGGAGTAGGCGGCGTGCGGTGCGCACGAACCACTCATTGGCATGGGTGTGGAGTTCTGCGAGCGCGAGGTCACCGAGAGCGCTCAGATTTACGCTGCGTGGCTTGTAGGTGGCCGCCCACTGTATGCGGTAAACACGGCCGTTGGTGCGATCCCACACTTCCGCCCGTGGGTTGTGGCAATGTTGGGTATCGCTCCAGTCAATCGAATACACCGCGCCGTCCGGTCCGGTCTGCAGATCGACCGGGAGGTAGGTCGGGCTGGGGGAGAAAAGCACATCGGAGCCGGCATGGAAGGTTTCGTAGCCGGAGCCGGTGCGCACGTTGCGTTGCTGGTTGATCTGGTGGCCGTGAAGATTGTGCGTGAAGAGGTGATCGTGATAGATCGACGGCCAGTTGTCTCCCAGATAGACCATGGTGCCGACATGCGAGTGTCCGCCATAGACCGAGGTGGTTCCTGGCCGGCCTGCGCCGCCCTCGCCGCTATCGTAGCGGGCGGATGCCAGCATAAAGTTTTTCAATCCGGGTGCGAAGGGCGGCGCCGTGGATGAGATCAACGGCCCGTAGTTCTGGTTGGACTGGTTCCAATAGATTGCGTTGCGGATCACATGGGTGGTGCCGCCGCCACCGTAGAAGCTGCGGCAGTGGGTCATGAAAAGGTCGCCCTCCTCGTTGAAGTCAAGCCCCCATTGGTTGCTGCCGCCGTGGGCGAATATCTCAAACTCATGGCGCAGCGGGTGGTAGCGCCACACGCCGGCGGTGAATGCCACGCGCTGATTGTCCGGGGTTCCGGGTTTGCCGACTTTGGATTGAACAAAGACCCCTTGGCAGCCGTAGAGCCATCCGTCCTGACCCCAGATGAAACTGTTTAGCGTCTCGTGTGTGTCCTGATAACCCCAGCCATCGAGCAGTACCTCGGGAGGGCCATCGGGCTTGTCGTCCTGATCGCGATCCGGGATGAACATCAGGTAAGGGGCGGTGCCGACCCAGACTCCGCCAAAACCAAGCTCGAAGCCGCTGATGAGATTCAGACCCTCGATGAAAACCTTGCGGGATTCGAAATGGCCGTCGCCGTCCGTATCGGCGAGAATGGTGATGCGGTCCTTGCCTTTTCCTTCCGGGGCACGCACCGGGTAGTTGTATGCCTCTGCGATCCAGAGGCGGCCTTTGTCGTCGAAGGTCATTGCTATCGGTTGATGCACGTCCGGTTCCGCCGCGATGAGTTCGGCGTGGAAACCGGTGGGCAGCTTGAGATCCGCGACGAGTTTTTGTGCCTCGGGATTCGCAACTTTTGAAGCCGGGGCTTGATTGGGTTGCAAGTGCCAGAGCACCGGGCTGTCGTGCCAGCGCGAGTTATCGTTCGCCTCCTTGCTGCGGGTGAGGGGCGGATCGCCGTTGGGCCGATTCGCCAGTTTGGGGGTTTCCGTCTGCTTCGGCCAGGAGCCCGGCAGGGATTCCGGGCTCTCTCCGAGGTGGCTGAGGCGGATGTTGCGGAAGGCGAGGCGTGCCGGGCCTTCGCCGCTGTGGAGTTGGAGGGCGAGCAGGCCCTTGCGTGCGGATTTTCCGGCTTCGTGATCGTCGAGGGCGGTAACCCGCACGCCATTGATGCGGATTTCGATGCTCGGGCCTTTTG
>CAMBTF010000192.1 GCA_945870545.1 Akkermansia muciniphila | reverse complement strand
GATGAAGCAGCTCAAGGAGGGTATGAAAAAACTCAAAGATTCGCTGGAAAAAAATGAGGATCGCCAAGGTGGCCAGGGCGAAGGCGACTGGGAAGACCAACTCCTTGGAGAAGGTGAAGGCAAAGGAGAAGGCCAGGGTGACGGTGAGGAAGGCGAAGGCGCCGGCGCCGGCGCCGGCGGGGTCAACCGTGGCCCCGGTCACGATCCTAACGTGCTGCGCGGAGGCAAAGATCCCCTTGATGTCGGCGAAGTCACCGGGCTCAACGCCGAAGATCTCTCTCGCGCCATCCCCGGCGATTTACTCCAGCTCCAAGACGGCAAGCATCGCGTGGACGAATCCTCGTCGAAAGCCGCCGCAGGTGGCGCCGCCGCCCAGGGCAAAGGCGGTGACCGCGTCTGGCGCGACTCACTCGCCCCCGAAGAGCAGCGCGCTCTGAAGAAATACTTCGAGTAGCCGTGGCGGCGGATTGAATCCGCCCTGCCTTTCTCAGATTTTGTTGGGCATGGCGGATTCTATCCGCCGCCACAAATCATTCGATGATCTGCCCGTCTTTAATGATCAGCGTCCGATCCCCCACCTTCGCGAGATCTTGATCATGGGTCACAACAATCAGCGTAACTCCATGTTCATCAGCGAGTTTCAGAAGTATTTCCATAATTTCCTTACTCGTATTTGAATCAAGGTTACCGGTGGGTTCATCCGCGAAAAGCACCGCTGGCTGGTTCACAATCGCCCTAGCGATCGCCACCCGTTGCTGCTCACCGCCGGACATTTCGGCAGGCAAGTGATCAGCCCGATCTTTAAGACCCACCCGCTCCAGCGCGATCAGCGCCTCTTCCGTGCGGTTGATTCCAGCGATCGCTCCAGGCACCGCCACATTCTCCACGGCGGTCAGTTCGGGCAGGAGGTGGTAGTTTTGGAAAACATAGCCGATCGATTTGTTGCGGAATTTTGCCTGTGCCTTCCGCCCCAGCGAATAGAGATCGGTTCCAGCGATGCGCACGATCCCCCGCTCCGGTTTTTCAAGCCCCGCGAGCGTGTAGAGCAACGTCGTCTTCCCCGCGCCGCTTGGCCCGCATAGGAATACTTTTTCGCCTTTGGCGATGCTCAGGTTCACCCCGTGCAGCACCTCAATGGATTTTTTTCCGATCCGGTATCCCCGGTGCAGGTCATGCGTTTCGATCATTGCCTCGCTCACTCCGCCAAGATGCACCGCCCCCGCCGTTCAGGAAGCAATTTCTGGAGTTTGCAGTTTAGGGTTTCACGTTCCGCGCTCCTGACTTTAGAAACGGCCATGACCCAACCCGTTATCCTCTTCTCCGGACAAGGCGCTCAGAAAACCGGCATGGCCCGCGATTGGATCGAGTCCTCCGCGACCGCCCGCGCTCTTGCCCGCCAGGCCGATGAAACGCTCGGCTACTCCCTTACATCGATCATGTTCGATGGTCCGGAGGAAAGCCTGACCGCCACCTCGCGCTGCCAGCCCGCCCTTTACCTCCACGGCCTGATCGGGCTCGCCTTGCTGAAAGAGCGACTGCCAAACTTCCAGCCTGCCGCCGCCGCCGGACTCTCACTGGGCGAATTCACCGCCCACGCGGCCGCCGGGACTTTCTCTTTCATCGACGGCCTGAAGCTCGTCTCCCAGCGCGGCACTTTCATGGAGGAATCCTGCAAGGCGACCGACGGAGCCATGGCCGCTCTGATCGGTGGTGAGGAGGAAAAAATCCGCGAGCTCGCCGCCGCCACGGATGTCGATGTTGCGAACCTTAACGCCCCCGGCCAGATCGTGCTTTCCGGAGCCAGCGCGAATATCGATGCCGCCGTGGCGCAGGCCAAGGACTTCGGCATCCGCCGCGCGATCAAGCTCAACGTCGCAGGCGCCTACCACTCCCGCCTGATGGCCGTCGCCCAGGAAAAACTCGCCGCCGAGCTCGCCGGAACCGCCATTACCACGCCATCCATCCCCGTGGTGGCGAATTTCACCGCAAGCCCCGTTTCCTCGGTGGATGAAATCCGCTCAACCCTGACCTCCCAGGTCACCGGTTCCGTGCGTTGGATCGAATCCATCCAGCATCTCATCGCCCAGGGCCACACGCTCTTCATCGAGATCGGCCCCGGAAAGGTTCTTGCCGGACTGGTTGCGAAAATCGCTCCCGACGCTACCGTCGTTTCAGTTGAGGACATCCCCTCGCTCGAAGCCGCAGTCGAGAAACTTTCCTGAACTTCCCTGGGAGGCGCACGACCTCCGGATAAAAGATTTTCAACCACAGATGAACTCAGATTTACGCAGATGGAAGATTGGATGAAATGCAGAGATGGGCTTTGAAATCCTCGCCACCCAATTCTTCATCCCTCTTCAATCTGCGTCCATTTGCGTCCATCTGCGTTTAACCTCTCTTCCTTAGAATTTAAAATTTAAAACTTAGAGTTTCACCCCCCCATGCTCCCCGCCACCCTGAAATCTGACTTCCCTATCCTCCGTGAAACCATCAACGGTCGTCCGCTCGTTTACTTAGATAACGCGGCTACCTCGCAGAAGCCCCGCGCCGTGCTGGATACCTCACGGCATTATTACGAGGCGGTGAACTCGAACATCCACCGCGGCACCCATTTCCTCGCCCGCGCCGCCACCGCCGCCCACGAAGCGGCACGCGAAACGGTGGCCGCCCACCTAAACGCGAACTCGCCCGACGAGATCATTTTCACCTCGGGCGCAACGGACAGTATCAACCTAGTCTCCGACATCCTCCCCCTCTCCCCCGGCGAAGAGATCCTCATCTCCGCCCTCGAGCACCACTCGAACATCGTCCCTTGGCAGATGCTCGCGGAGAGAACCGGGGCGAAAATCGTTGTGATCCCCTGCGATGAAAACGGAGTCCTCGACCAAACCGCCTTCGCCGCTCTCCTATCCGCGAAAACAAAAATCCTCGCCCTCACCTGGGTTTCCAACGCATTTGGCACGGTGAATCCCGTCCGGGAAATGACCGCCGCCGCGAAGAAATACGGAGCTATCGTCCTGATCGATGCCGCACAGGCCATCCCGCACATGGCGATCGATGTCCGCGAACTCGGAGCCGATTTCCTCGCTTTTTCCGGCCACAAGGTCTATGCGCCCACCGGCATCGGCGTGCTGTGGGGCAGGCTCGATCTCTTAAAGTCCCTTCCGCCATGGAAGGGCGGCGGAGAGATGATCAAGCAGGTCACTTTCGAAGGCACCACTTACAACGATCCCCCTTTCAAATACGAAGCCGGAACCCCGAACATCGAGGGAGCCATCGCCCTCGCCGCCGCGTTGGATTACGTGAACGCCATCGGCCTCGAAGCGATCCACGATCACGAGCGGAAACTCATTTCCGCTGCGGCAACAGCCCTTTCCGAAATCCCCGGCATCCGCCTCTACGGTCCGCTCGACCGGATCGGGGCGCTTTCCTTCGCCATCGAAGGCGTCCACCACTACGATCTCGGCACGCTCATCGACCAGATGGGCGTCGCCGTCCGCACCGGCCATCACTGCTGCCAACCCCTCATGGCACGCTTCGGTATCACCGGCACCACCCGCGCCTCCTTCGCCCTCTACAACACCATGGAGGACATCGACGCTCTCGCCACCGCAGTAAAAAAGGCATCCATGATGCTGCGCTGAAAAACTTCAAACTTTAAACTATAAATCCCAAGGAAGAGTTCTCTTTCCTTATGTTTGCTATTCCCTTTCAACCTTCAGTGCCGCAGATCACCCCTTGGAGTTTAGAGTTTAAAATTTAAAGTTTATGAAAATCGTCCTCGGCATTACCGGATCCATCGCCGCCTACAAGGCCGCCGACCTCGCCTCCCAGCTTGTGAAAGCGGGGCATGAGGTTCACGCCGTCATGTCGCGCTCGGCGTGTGAGTTCATCACTCCCCTCACCCTCCAGACCCTCACCCGCCATCCAGTGCTCGTTTCGCTGGAGGACGAGAAGGACTCATGGAAACCCGGTCACATCGAGCTTGCCGACAGCGCCGACCTGCTTCTCGTCGCGCCTGCCTCCGCAAACTGCCTCGCCCATTTCGCCCACGGCCTCGCGCCCGATCCGCTCGGCTCGATCTATCTCGCCCTCCCCCGCCCCACCCGTGTTCTCATCGCTCCCGCCATGAACGGGAAAATGTGGCTCCACCCCGCGACCCAACGCAACATCGCCTTGCTCAAGCAGGACGGCTGCAGATTCATCGGCCCCGCCGAGGGCGACCTCGCCTGCGGTTACCAGGGACTAGGCCGCCTCGCGGAGATTTCTGAAATTCTGGCGGCGGTGGGGTGAGAATGTGAGTTCCGTGGAGACCCAGGACGGCGGCGGCGTTTGGGTTCTCTGCGAAAGACTGCCACGATAAACCGTTACCGGTTCAGGGGGCGGCCAGTTCGGTGACCGAGCGCAAGGTGAACTTTCCCGTGGTGATGTCTTGATAGACAAAGAGCAGGCGTTTGGTGTTCGAGTTGACGGGCCAATTCGTATTGTTGAATGGGATGAAAGCGCCGTCTTTTTGGTAAGTGAAAAGCGCCTGATAGAAAGTATCTTCCGGCGCAATCCCCGGACTGATCT
>CAMBTF010000191.1 GCA_945870545.1 Akkermansia muciniphila | reverse complement strand
CCCCCCCCCCCGCCACATCACTTCCCCCAAGCCTTCATCAGCGCGGCGGCCATTTCACTTGGCGTTTCCGCGACGACGATGCCGCACTCAGCGAGGATCTTTTTCTTCGCTTCGGCGGTGTCTTCCTCGCCGCCGACGATGGCTCCGGCGTGGCCCATGCGGCGGCCGGGAGGCGCTGTCGCTCCGGCAATGAATCCGGCGATCGGCTTCTTGCAATTCTCCTTCGCCCAGCGCGCGGCCTCGACTTCCGCCGTGCCGCCAATTTCACCGATCATGATGATCGCTTCGGTCTCGGGATCGTTGTTGAACATTTCGAGCACATCAAGGTGGGAGGTGCCGTTGATCGGGTCGCCGCCGATGCCGACGCAGGTGCTCTGGCCGTAGCCCATTTGGGTGAGCTGGAAAACCGCCTCATAGGTGAGCGTGCCGGAGCGGGAAACGACGCCGACGTTGCCGCGCTTGTGGATGTAGCCGGGCGCAATGCCGATGCGGCAGCCACCGTGGCTTTTCTCACCGCGGCCGGGAGTGACGAGACCGGGGCAGTTCGGGCCGACCAAGCGTGACTTCGAGTCTTTCAGCGCGTGCTTCACCCTCATCATGTCCATGACCGGGATGCCCTCGGTGATGCAGACGATGAGTTCCACGCCGGCGTCCATCGCTTCAAGGATCGCATCGGCCGCGAACGGCGGCGGGACGAAGATCGCGGAGGCCGTGGCTCCCGTTTCACTCACCGCTTGGCAAACGGTGTCGAAAATGGGAACCACGTCCGCGAATTTCTGTCCGCCTTTGCCGGGGGTGACGCCGGCCACGAGTTTCGTCCCGTAATCAAGCGAGAGCTGTGCGTGGCGTGCGCCGAAGGCGCCGGTGATGCCCTGCACGAGGACTTTGGTGTTTTCGTCGATGAGGATGGCCATGGATTCTGTTAGGTTCGGTGTAAATTTAGATTTCGAGTTTTCCGAGTATTTCGGCGGGGATTTTCTCGCTCAGTTCCGGATGGGTTTCGAGCAGGCGGGAGATATCGGTCAGATCCTTCAGCTTCTTGCTGCCCCGGCGTCCCTTGTCGGAGTAGGCGGCGATCTTTCCTTTGAGAGTATCTTCCAAAGAGGCGACACGCATGAGGATTCCGTGGACTTCCGACGGCACGGAGCGCGATGGGAATTCCAGATACATCGCCTCGGTGCTGATCTGGATCGAGACCTTGGACTCGCCCTTGAAATGGATCGACCAGTCGAACCTGTTTTCGGAAAAACCCAGTCTTTTGAGTGCCTCCGCCGCTTCCTCAATTTTCTCAGAAGCAATGACTAGATCCACATCAGCGGTGGCCATTGGCTCGGCCGCCCAGTGATTCACCGCGAGGCCGCCGATCATACACCAGGAAATCTCACGCTCTTCCAACGCCGCGACAAGCCGCATGACGTCTTTCGCGCCACCCAGTGTCTGCCAGTCGTAGAATTGCCGGAGCGTCATGATTCGGTTTCAGTCCTTTTTGATATGTAAAGTGGATCGCGTGAAGTGTGGATGATGGCAATCACTATGGCGACTTGATCACCAAGCGAGAAAAACACCTGATAGGGCCAGTTTTCAAGTTTGCTCCTTCTGATTGTCGATCCAGATACGATTCTGTGGATGGTTGGAGTTGCTCGGATCGAGTCAAATTTCCGATCCAAAGCCCTGAGGAATCTTTCCCCTGTGCCTTGCGTTTGAGTTTCATACCACTCAGATATCTCGATGGCATCGTCCTGCGCATTGCGTGTAAGGATCAGGTCAAACATCACTTGCCCGCGAAACGGCGTTTCTTGAATTCCTCGAGCGTGATTGAGCCTGATGGATCGGCTAGGTGAACCGAGAGCCGTCTTTCCAGTTCCGATGACAACTCCGGGTGGATCGGATCTTCGTCAAAATCAGGAGTCACGAAGGGCATGAGAAAGCTGACAACCTCGCTTTTCTCCTCAAGCGAGAGTCCGGTGAGCTGCCTTTCAAGTTCCGCTTTCATATCCGAATGGTAAACAAACCTCATTGTTCAGCCAACAGCTTTCACGATTTTTTGTGCGCCGTCGGCCATGGTGTCGGCTGCGACGATGTCGAGGCCGGAGGCGGCGAGGGTGGCTTTGCCCATTTCCACGTTGTTGCCTTCGAGGCGGACGACAAGCGGGATGGGGAGGCCGGTTTCCTTGGCCGCGGCGATCACGCCCTCGGCGATCACGTTGCAATCCATGATGCCACCGAAAATATTGATGAGGATCCCCTTCACGTTCGGATCACCGAGGATGATCTTAAATGCGGCCGTGACCTGTTCCTTGGAAGCGCCACCGCCCACGTCGAGGAAGTTCGCCGGCTCGCCGCCGTAGTGTTTGATGATGTCCATCGTCGCCATGGCGAGACCTGCTCCGTTTACAAGGCAGGCGATGTTGCCGTCGAGCCCGATGTAGTTGAGATCGTATTCCGAAGCGGCGACCTCGCGGGGATCCTCCTCTTCCTTGTCGCGCATCGCGACGATGTCCGGGTGGCGGTAAAGGGCGTTGTCGTCGAAGCCGAACTTCGCATCAAGCGCCAGCACGCGGCCGTCGGGGGTGGTGACGAGCGGGTTGATCTCCAGCATCGAGCAATCGCACTGGATGAAAAGTTTGTAGAGGTTGGAGAGAAGTTTCCCGAACTGCTTCGCGATGTCCCCAGAGAGGCCCAGCTCAGCGGAAATTTTCCGGATCTCATACGCCTGCAGGCCGAGCAACGGGTGGACCACTTGGCGGAAAATTTTCTCCGGCGTGTCGTGCGCGACGTCCTCGATGCTCATGCCGCCCGCCGTGGAGGCGACGATGATCGGCGCGCAGGTGGCGCGATCCATCAGGATGGCGAGGTAATATTCGTGGGTGATGTCCACCGCCTCGGCGATCATCACTTTCCGCACCAGGCGGCCTTCCTCGCCGGTCTGCACGGTGACAAGGGTTTCGTTGAGCATTTTCCCGGCGAACTCCGCCGCCTGCTCCGGGCTTTCGATGAGATGCACGCCGCCCTTGAAGCCGTTCTTGAAATGACCCTTGCCGCGACCGCCCGCATGAACCTGCGCTTTGATCACGAGCTTCGCCCCCGCGAACTCCCTGGCAGCGGCCGCGGCCTCCTCCGGGGATGAGGCCACCTTGCCCTTCGGGCTCGGGACTTGGAATCGGTCAAACAGCTCCTTGGCTTGGTATTCGTGGATGTTCATGGATCGTAGCGGGGAAACCCGCGCGGCTTTTATCCCCCGCCAAGCGACGGGGTCAAGCAAGCCCTGCGAAAAGTTCCCTCAACGTTCCCAGCTCTTCGTCCTGAGCGCCTCGGCGGCGGCTCGCGCCTCGGCCTCTTTCTTGCTTTTGCCTTTTCCGGCGGCCAGCAGCTTTCCCTGCCATGTCACCTCCGCCTGGAAAACGCGGCGGTGGTCGGGGCCGCTCTCGCTCACGATCTGATAGACGGGTGCTACGGGATGGATCGCCTGGAGAAACTCCTGGAGCTCGCCCTTGGGATTGCGCTCGTCGGGACTTTCCACCATGCCTTCAATCTCCGCTTCGAAAAGGCGCAGGATCATCATTTTCGCAGCGTCGAGGCCGGTGTCGAGATAGACCGCTCCGATCAGGGATTCGAAGGCGTCCGCAAGGGTCGATAGCCGCCGCCGACCGCCGGTAGCCTCCTCGCCTTTTCCCAGCAGCACATAATCGCCGAGGTGAATGACCATCGCGAACCTCGCCAGCGCCCGGCGCGAGACGACGCGCGAACGGAGTTTCGTGAGATCCCCTTCGGCGGCTCCGGGGAACAGCCGGAAAAGGGCTTCCGTCACCACAAGCTGCAAGACGGCATCGCCGAGAAATTCAAGCCGCTGGTTATCGAAATGCGGGCGCTGCGTCTCGTAGGCAAGGCTCGGATGGGTCAGCGCTTCCGCCAAAAGGAGGGAATTGCGAAACTTATATTGGATCCGGCTTTCCAGCGGTTGCATCGGGCAAATATACTCGTTTTCACCGCTTTACCCGGGCCCGGCGACATGCCGAACGCGAGGAAAAAGGTGGGGTGATCGACGGGACTCGAACCCGCGACAACCGGAATCACAATCCGGGGCTCTACCAACTGAGCTACGACCACCATTTCAGGCGGGCGACCTTGTTACAACAGCCCCAAGGCGTTGCAAAGGGAAAAATCGGTTCATGCTTACAAATCCCTGGGCACCTCATCGGTAGTCGAGTCACGAATTAAGAAACCGCCGTCAGGTCGGTGGCAACGACCCCCCTCTTTTCTTGTGTCTTGCGTCTCAAAGTCTTCCGTCTTTCTCAAACCCCCACCCGCAAATCTCGCATGCTCCACAATACCCCCTTCGCTGCCGCGCCGCTGCCGCGCATCCGCCGCGCTCCGTCCTTCCTCCTCTCCGAAAACCTCTCCCGCGCCCCTGCAAACGCCTCGTTCACAAACGCTTTGCTGCCGATCACCGCCCCGTCCGTGAAATACCTCACCCGCATCCTCAATATCTTCGCCGCGGTCAGGTCGGGCAGGCCTATCGTCTGGCCTGTTTTCTCCAGATGCTCGATGATTTCCTCCATGTTCATGTTCCGCATCTCCGCTGCTTTCCCGGGGGCTTTCCCTGAGGCTTTCCC
>CAMBTF010000190.1 GCA_945870545.1 Akkermansia muciniphila | reverse complement strand
CCATGGATAGCCAGACGTCGGTGTTGATGACATCCGCGCCCGCGATGGCCTCGCGGGGATCCTCGCAAACGCTCACGAGATCGCAGTCGAGGGCTTTCAGAAAATGGGCGGGCGGCTGGCAGCTTTTGGGGGAAGCGACCTTGAGCTGAAAGCCTAGGCGTTTCGCCGCCCACATCCAGGAGCGGGTCATGTTTGAGAAACCATCGCCGACGAATGCGAATTTCCGCCCTTCCCAGCCGCCCAGCTTCTCGCGGACGGTCAGTAGATCGGCCAATATCTGGCAAGGATGCTCATCGTCGGTGAGGGCATTGATCACTGGGAGTTTTGAGTATTTCGCGAAATCAATCACATCCTGTTGTGCGAACGTGCGGATGATCACTCCGTGTACCATCCGGCCGAGCACGCGGGCGGTGTCCTTGATGGGTTCTCCCCTGCCGAGCTGGATGTCATTGGAAGAGAGGAACATCGGAAAGCCGCCTAGTTCCCGGACGCCCACCTCGAAGGAAACCCGTGTCCGTGTGGAGGATTTGGCGAAAATCATCGCCCATGTCTGCCCGGCGAGCGGCTGCTCGGTGTCCCGACCGCGCCATGCTTTCAGCCTCATCGCATCGTCGATAAGGTTGGTGATTTCGTCCGCGGACAGTTCCTCGATGGATAGCAAATGTTTCATCTTCGTAATTCAGTATTCGGACAGCGTGTCCTTCAGGATGGCGAGCGCCTCATCGATTTCTGCGTCCGAGACATTTAACGGAGGCAGCAACCGGATCGTCTCCGGGCCAGCAGGAACTGTGAGCAAGCCTTTGGTAATCAACGACTTAACAATTTTTAGCGCCGCCGTTTCCCCTTCCACAAGCGGAATCCGGTCTGCTTTCAGGCCGATGCCCAGCAGCAGCCCCAGACCACGGACTTCCGTGACCAGCGGGAGTTTCCAGCTGGCTACGGTTTCGCGGATGCGATTCCCTTGGTAGATGGCGTTTGTGGCGAGATCCTTCTCGCGGATTTCCTTCAAGGTCTCCAGCGCGGTGGCGCAGACCAGTGGATTTCCCCCGTAGGTGGAGCCATGGGAACCCGGCCCCATCAGCGAGGAAAGTTTCGTGCCTTTGTCATCGACGGCGCGATCGCTGAGCCAGAACGAGCCGATCGGTACCCCGCCGCCCATGCCTTTTGCCCAGGAAATACCATCTGGCTCGATTTCTGGCGCGATGGCGCGCCATGCCATCGCCTCGCCGCAGCGGCCGAAGCCTGCCTGGACTTCATCGAACATCAGCAGCAGGTCATGCTTTTTCCGCAGGGCATCGAGCGCGCGGAGAAACTCCGCCGAGGCGACATGCACCCCGCCCTCGGCCTGCACGGGTTCGAGGAGAAAACCCACCGTTTCATCGCGCACCGCGTTTTCGAGAGCGGCGATGTCGTTGTAAGGCAGGTAACGGAAGCCCGGCAGCATGGGATCGAAGCCTTGTTGAATCTTTGCCTGTCCGGTCGCGGCCATGCTTCCGAGCGTGCGTCCGTGGAAGGATTGCTGGAACGTGACGACCTCGAAGCGCGGCTTGCCGTCCGCCTGCGTTTTCAGATGGCCGTAGCGGCGGGCGGACTTGATCAGGCCGTCATTTGCTTCGGCACCGGAGTTTGAAAAGAAGATTTTTCCTGGTAAGCCGATGTGGTGAAGGTTCATTTCCTCCGCCAGAAGTCCTTGATTCTCAGTGTAATACAGATTTGAGACGTGGATCAACTTGCCGGCTTGTTCGCGGATTGCGGCGACGATGCGCGGATGGCAATGCCCCAGCGAGCACACGGCGATGCCCATGCAGAAATCCAGGTATCCGCGGCCCGCGTCATCGCGCACACGTGTCCCCTGCCCCTCGACAAGGGTTAGCGGAAAGCGCCCGTAGGTGCCCAGGACGTGTTCGTCGAATCTCTCGGTGGTGGTCATTTCTTCGGACGGAAAGGGGCGGAGGCTATACGCCTTGCGGGAAATAGCAAACCACTTTCGCGGGGCGAAAAAAACCTTACCACAGAGTAGGCACCGCGTCGCAGGCCGTGATTTTCCGATCCCTAGTAAGCAACGGGATTCCGTGCGCTATGGCGGTGGCCGAGATCACACGGTCAAAGGGATCGCCATGGGGAAGGTCAAGGGAAACAGAAATGCCAGCGATTTCCCCGGTGATCGGAACCACAAGGAACGAATCCGAAATCTTCGCCAAAAGAGCGTCGAGACCGTCCTCACTTTCAATCCTCCCTTTGTCATGGAGATATGCGACTTCGAGGAAAACGATGTCGGAAATGACCAACTCGGAGCGGTTCGACCGGGCGATGATCTCACGGGTCTTTGCGCCAAGCCTCGGATCATCGGCCAAGCTCCAGAGAACCGCATGCGTGTCGAGACTAGCTTTCACAGAGAAGGTTGCCACTCGTTTTCCGTCAGGGTCGGCTCATCCAGCAGGTCATCTTGAAAGCGGATTTTACCGCCACAAGAACCGAGGATCGACTCCCCGGACGGCGGCTCGGCGGTGATCCTCAGATTCCCGTCCCTTGTGACCACCACTACTTCCTCGCCAGCAAACGCCGCCCTGCGGATCTTGGGAAATTCCCTGAGAAGTGTGCTTACGTTGGTTTTCATGGCGTAAATTTGTCAGATAACTTGTCAAATGTCGAGTGTTTCGGTGGGATTAGATCGTGGCAGCTCGAATGTGGGTTCGTCGGGCGGGTCGCGATTTCCAAATCGCGGTTCCTTTCACCGACAAGGTTGCCAGCGGCGGGCATTTAGAAGAGACTGCGCCCGAACGGATGTCCTCACTTTTACTCGAACCAGCCCGCAGAAGCGGATGTGAAAACCTGCCAGCGGTCGGCGAGCTCCTGAAGGAAGCCGCCCTGCTCCAGCGTTCCCCCATCGATGATCTCCTCGATGCCGCCGTGGTGGATGAGGAAAGCTATCTCCGCGAACTCGCCCACGACCTCGATCTCCCATGGCTGGCGAACATCCCGACGGATGAAAACACCCTGCCTCTCCGCGAAGCCTGCGGGCCGCGTATCGCGCTGCGGCATCGGCTTTTGCCCGTGGCCATCGAGGGCGAGGGCGATGAACGGAAGCTGCTGCTGGCCACTTTCGATCCCTTTAACCTCGTCGCGCATCAAGCGGCGGCACAGGAGCTTTCGATTCCCTTCGAGTGGTGCATGGCTTCGCGGAAACGGATCCACGAGGCGCTGCGCCGGCTTTACGGGGTGGGAGCGGACACCTTCGAGCAGATCTTGGAAGGCCGCGATCTCGACTACGACCAGCTTTCCGATTCCGAGGACGAGGCGAACGTGATCGACGCCGACGAGGATGAGGAGGCGAGCGTGGTGAAATTCGTGAACCAGATCATCCGCGAGGCGCTCGACCAGCGCGCGACGGATATCCATGTGGAGCCGCTCGCGAACAATCTCCGTATCCGCTACCGCATCGACGGGCGGCTTCTGGAAATCGCCGTGCCGGAAAACATCAAGGCGCTGCAAAGCTCGGTGATTGCGCGTCTCAAGATCATGGCGCGTCTCGACATTGCGGAGCGACGCGTGCCGCAGGACGGCCGGATCAACCTCCAGTTCGAGGGCGCGACCATCGACGTCCGCGTTGCTACGGTGCCTACCGTAGAAGGCGAGAGCGTTTCGCTGCGTCTCCTCAACCAGGAGAAATTCAACCTCGCGAAGCTCGCGATGGAGCCTTTCGTGCGGAAGAAAATCGAGGCATTGCTGCACCTCCCCAACGGCATCGTCCTGATCACCGGCCCGACCGGTTCGGGAAAATCGACCAGCCTGTATTCCTTC
This sequence comes from Akkermansia muciniphila, assembly GCA_945870545.1. Lineage (GTDB taxonomy): Bacteria > Verrucomicrobiota > Verrucomicrobiia > Verrucomicrobiales > Akkermansiaceae > Luteolibacter > Luteolibacter muciniphilus_A. The sequence goes on along the minus strand of CAMBTF010000190.1, from coordinate 823 downwards.
CTCAGCGAGGTGAACAGCCCGGAGAAGCGCATCGTCACGGTCGAGGATCCGGTGGAAAACAAGCTCACCGGGGTGATGCAGATCGCGGTGAAATCGGAGATCGGCCTGACCTTCGCGACGGCGCTGCGCTCCATCCTCCGCGCGGACCCTAACATCGTGATGATCGGGGAAATCCGCGACCTTGAGACCGCCGAGATCGCGATCCGCGCCTCACTTACGGGACATCTAGTATTTTCCACGCTCCACACGAATGATGCCATGGGCGGCATCTCGCGTCTCGTGGATATGGGCGTGGAGCCGTTCCTTGTCTCCGCCGCCGTCCGCGCCTTTCTCGCCCAGCGCCTCGTCCGCCGCCTCTGCCCGCATTGCAAGGTGCCGCGCGAAATCTCCACCCAGGACATCATCGACCTCGAGATCCCGCGCGACATTCACGGCCAGATCTACTCGCCGAAAGGCTGCGACCGCTGCCGCATGAGCGGCTTTTCCGGACGACTCGCCATCTACGAGGTCGTGATCCTCACCCAGGCGATGCAGGAACTCGTCGCGCATTCCCGCCCGCTGGCGGAAATGAAAACCCAAGCCTTGCGCGACGGCTACGTCCCCATGCGCACCTACGGCTGGCACAAGGTCATGCAGGGGGAAACCACCATCGAGGAGGTCATCTCCGTCACGTCTTCGGATATTGGTGGAGCGGATTGAATGGAAAATTGAGTATTGTATATTGATTATTGAACATTGTGCCAAGAGCACGCGCCCTCACACCAATTTCCAATCTCAAATAATCAATCTACAATTTCCCCATGCCCCTCTTCTCCTACAAAGC
>CAMBTF010000189.1 GCA_945870545.1 Akkermansia muciniphila | reverse complement strand
GTCGTTGAACGCGATGGCGAGGCCGGGCGTGGTGTCGTCGGCGGAGCGGAAGATTTCCACAACGCGGACGGCGGAGGATTTCCCGGTGACGATGAGGGTGTGCGGGAAAACGGTGGTCTGTCCGGAGATCCAGTGGTGGATCTCGATGGTGCCTTTGGCTTCGGTGTTGTCCGGGACATGGACGAAGAGCCCGTTTTTCACGGAGGCTTCATGTAGGGCGGCGAATTTCGCGGAGCCAAGGCGGGTTTCCTGCTGCATGAAATGCCGCTCGACGAGATCAGGATGAGAGACGAGCGCGTCCGCCAAGGAAAGGCAGATCATGTTTTCCGGGAGCGAGGATTGGGAGTGGATAACCTCGTCGTTGAGAAACACGAACTTGGCGGCGGGCTTCGCGAGGCCGGTGGAGCGGGCAATGATCTCGGCGTGGTCAGCGTGTACCGCCTCGCCGGAGAGGTTGGTGAAATCGAGCTGCTTGATATTTGAGAAACGCCAGAGGATATCGTTGCGCTTCGGAGTGGGGATGGATTCGTAACGGGCTTTCGCAGCCTCTTGGCGGGCGGTGAACCAGGCGGGGATGGTGGTGGTCATGGAAAGTTGGCTAGTCGGAAGTGTTCAGATTTCAGGAAGATGGTGAGCCAGGTCTGCGAAGTCTTTGGGACGACCTGATGCGATTTTATTGATGCGGAGATCGGGTAAGGAGATGATGGGAACTTTCAAGTCGGAGATGGGCCAAATTTCCCTGCGTACGTAGCAAGGTGCGAATTCGACACCTGGTATGGAGGTGAACAGGTCGATGCGCCATGGCTTGACACCCATTTGGACGATTCCTGATTCACGGAGGAAGAGTTCAGGACAGAGATTGGGTTCATCGAAACCGAAGTCTCTCAGGGCATTAACGATTTTCTCGGCGTTTGCGGGTGATCTTTCAACCCAGATGTCGATATCTTCGGTATTTCTGGGTTCGCCGTGCCAACTGACAGCATACCCGCCGATCACGAGGAAAACGATCTCCCTCTCAATCAACAATTGTAAGAACTCTTTGAAGTCCTTGTGGATGTCCTGGATCATTTGTGTAAATCTGCTTTCTAAGCATTTCGAGGAGTCTCATGCGATCCGGTTTGGAACGCTTCATCCACTCTTCCCGGTTGTGGGTTTCCGCCTCCTCAAAGCTGTAAAATGTTTGGATCGTCCAATCGGAGCGGTCTTTGGTTTTCATGGCTGTAGTTTAACCCACCGAGCCTTCCATTTCAAGGTCGATGAGGCGTTTCAGCTCGACGGAATATTCCATGGGGAACTCGCGTACGAGGTCGTTGATGAAGCCGTTGACGGCGAGGGACATGGCCTGTCCTTCGTTGAGGCCGCGCTGGCGCATGTAGAAAAGCATTTCTTCGGAGACCTGGGAGACACTGGCCTCGTGCTGGGTGGCGTGGCGGTTGCCTTTGACGGTGATGGCCGGGTAGGTGTCGGTGCGGGAGTTGCTGTTGATGAGGAGCGCGTCGCACTCGGTGTTGTTCTTGCAGCCCTTGAGGTGCTTGGGGATGAACACCTGGCCGCGATAGGTCGCGCGACCTTCGCCGACGGAGATCGACTTTGATACTACGTTGCTAGTAGTGTTGTCGGCGGCGTGGATCATTTTCGCGCCGGTGTCCTGGTGCTGGCCGGTGTTGGCGAGAGCGATGGAGATCACCTCGCCGCGGGCGCGCTCACCCTTCATGATCACGCCGGGGTATTTCATGGTGAGGCGGGAGCCGATGTTGCAATCGATCCAACGCACCTCCGCATCCTCCATCGCGAGGCCGCGTTTGGTGACGAGGTTGAAGACATTGGACGACCAGTTCTGGACGGTGATGTATTGGATCTTCGCGCCTTTCAGGGCGACCAGCTCGACGACCGCGGAGTGCAATGTCGCGGTCTCGAATTTCGGCGCGGTGCAGCCTTCCATATACATCACCTCGGAGCCTTCGTCGGCGATGATGAGGGTGCGCTCGAACTGGCCGAAGGATTCCGAATTGATGCGGAAATATGCCTGCAGCGGCTGCTTGAGCTTCACGCCCTTGGGGATGTAGATGAAGGAGCCGCCGGAAAATACCGCGCTGTTCAAGGCGGAATACTTATTGTCGCCGGTGGGAATGACTTTCCCGAACCACGGGCGGAAGATTTCCTCATGCTCTTTGAGCCCCTCCGCGGAGGTGACGAAGATCACCCCTTGTTTGGAGAGCTCTTCTTTCACATTGGAGTAGGCGGCCTCGGAGTCGAACTGTGCCTCAACTCCTGCGAGGAAAGCGCGTTCCTGCTGAGGGATGCCGAGGCGCTCGAAGGTTTCGAGGACATCGGCGGGAACGTCATCCCACGAACGCTTCGGCTTTTCCCCGTCGGAGAGGTAGAAGCGAATTTTGTCGTAGTCGATGTTTTCGAGATCCTTGGTCGCCCAGTTCGTGGGTGTCGGCTTGCTTTCAAAAACGGCGAGCGCCTTGTGGCGGAACTCGCGCACCCAGTCAGGATCCTGCTTCACGTCGCAGATGTAATCGACAGTCGCGGAGGAAAGACCCCATCCGGCGTCGAACTTGTTGCGCTCCGGGAAGGTGAAATCGCCCTTCGTGCGGTCGATGTTGATCGCTTCGTGCGTTTCCTCGTCAAGGAGGGCCGTGGCGGTGTCTTCGGTGAACATGGGGTAAGTCTGGTTGGGGAATTTAAGAATTTTTACCACAGAGGCACGGAGGTCACAAAGGAAGAGCTTGCATCTACGGCTCTGTGTTCTCTGTGTCTCTGTGGTTAATTGTTTATGCTAAAGCGGGTTCTTTTAGGAAATCGTAGCCTTTTTCCTCAAGTTCGAGGGCGAGTTCGGGTCCGCCGGATTTCACGATGCGTCCTTCGGCCATGACGTGGACGTGGTCCGGCTTGATGTAATCGAGCAGGCGCTGGTAGTGGGTGATGAGGAGCATGCCGCGTTCCGGCGAGCGCATGGCGTTCACGCCCTTGGCGACGATCTTGAGCGCATCGATGTCGAGGCCGGAGTCCGTCTCGTCGAGAATGCAGTATTTCGGAGCGAGCATGATCATCTGAAGGATCTCATTGCGTTTTTTCTCACCGCCGGAGAAGCCTTCGTTCACGGCGCGGGCAGTAAACTTGCGATCCATTTCCAGAAGATCCATCTGGGCGTAGAGGTGCTTGTAGTAGGCGACCGCATCGATCTCCTCGCCCTTCGGCAGTCGTGCCTGCAGGGCGGCGCGGATGAAGTTCGCATTGGAAACACCGGGGACTTCGTTGGGATATTGGAAAGCGAGGAAGATCCCGGCGCGCGACCGCTCGTCGATGGACATTTCGGAAATGTCCTGACCGTCCATGCTGATCGTTCCAGCGGTCGGGAGGTAGCTTTCGTGGCCGGCGATGACCTTGGAAAGAGTTGATTTTCCGGAGCCGTTCGGGCCCATGATGGCGTGGATCTCGCCGGCGGGGATCTCAAGGTTCACTCCCTTGAGAATTTCGGTGCCGTTTTCGAGGGTGGCGTGGAGGTTGGTGATTTGGAGGCTCATGTTGGAAGTAGATAAAGATTTTCACCGCAGAGGTCACAGAGGTCACAGAGAGACGCAAAGCTGGGCTTCCGGGTTCTTTTTGAAGTTTAGAGTTTAAAATTTAAAGTTTCAGGCAAGCTGGCCGCGGAGGGTAATTTCGATGTCTTTGATCACGGTGTGGGGGGGGAGGTCGAGGATGTCGGTGAGGTTGATGCCGGGCTTGAATTTCACATCGTGGATCGTGCCGGTGGCTTCGTCGTGGAAATGGCCGTGCTCGTCGAGGTTCGGGCAGTAGCGTGAAGGTTCGCGGTCAAAGTTCACCTGGCGGATGATGTGGTGCTGGACGAGGGCTTCGAGGCAGTTGTAAACCGTCGCGAGGGAAATGTTCGGCAGGGATTCCTTGATACGCATGAAAACCTCGTTGGCGGTCGGATGGGAACGCTCGCCCATGAGGAGCTTATAGATTTCCTGGCGCTGGCGGGTCATACGGAGGCCGTTGATCTCTTCCGGGATGCCGTTCGCTTGGGATAGTAGGCCTTGGCTTGTCATGGCGGTGGAAAATTAGAATCATTCCGGATTGGATCAAGAACTATTCTAATTTAAATTCTTTCCCGATTTCGTCCAAAAAATCCTTGCAAGGCGTTTGCTAACGTGATGGATTCCCCGCCCGCCCGCTGGCGGACAAAATATTTCCCCATACGGCCATGGCCTACGCAGTAATCAAAACAGGCGGTAAACAATACCGCGTCCAACAAGGCGACACGCTCGACGTCGAGAAACTCGATGCAGCTGTCGATTCCGAAATCACTTTCAGCGAGGTTCTGCTCCGCGGCGAAGGCGAGAGCGTAACGATCGGCGCACCATTCGTCGAAGGCGGCAAAGTCACCGCGAAAGTGGTTGACCAGTTCCGCGACGTGAAAGGCATTGCCTTCAAGTTCAAGCGGCGCAAGGGCTTTCACAAGACCAAGGGTTTCCGCCGCCACCTCACCAAGCTGGAGATCATCTCCATTGGATAATCCCTCAACCACCTCAATTCCATGGCCCACAAAAAAGGACAAGGCTCCGTCAAGAACGGACGCGACTCACGCAGCAATCGCCTCGGCGTGAAGAAATTCGGCGG
>CAMBTF010000188.1 GCA_945870545.1 Akkermansia muciniphila | reverse complement strand
GTCGCAGGCTTCCGAAACGGCCAAGAGGTTGATTGGGAAGAACAGTGAACTTTTCCGCAGGCTGTCATGAGCGCCCACCTGAAGCATCCCACGGTGGAAGCGGTTCTCGCCATCCACGCGGAGGTTCTTGCCGCGCATGGAGGCGGGGAGGGGATTCGTTCGATGGAACTCCTGGAGTCAGCGGTCGCCGCTCCGCAGGCCACGATGATGGGAAGTCCGATGATCAGCGAGCCTGTCGAGATCGCGGCGGCCTATCTTTACTATCTGTGCAGCAACCATCCGTTCGTGGACGGGAACAAACGCATGGCGCTCGCCACTTGCCTCGTTTTTCTCAGCGAGAATGATCTGCTTCCCAACGAGGATCTCAATGCGAACGCATGGGAAAGCCTCACGCTCGCCGTGGCGGCGAGCTTGCTCTCGCGGGAGGAAATTACCGCCACTTTGCGGAAACTTCTGGAATAAAGAGCGGCGACCGAAGATCGCCGCTACCGTGGAACGTCCATCCAGCGGCCTTGCTCGTGGGATTTGATCGATAGCTCGGCGAGCTGGACACCTTTCGCGCCCTCACGAAGGGACCATTTGAATGGCGTGTCGATGGCGACATGCTTGAGGAACATCTCCCACTGAATCTTGAAGGCGTTGTCAAAGTGGAGTTGGTCGGGAACTTCCGTCCAGTTCGCGTAGTAATCGATGGGGGAATCGATGTCCGGGATCCAGATCGGGCGCGGGGTGACAGATTGGTGCTGCGCCCAGCATTTGCGGAGGCCGCAGATGGCTGAACCGCCAGTGGCAGTGCATGGCGACGATCATGCCACCTCCGTCCTCAGAGCGGTAGTTCCATGAGGGGCGCTGGATAGGCTGACCCTTGTGCTCGATGAGTGAGGTGAGGTTCAGGCAAGGAGGTAGGAAAGGCGGCTGGCGCAATCGGCCATGATCTCCGCTTCCCACTCGGGGCGTTTCGCGGATTTTGGATGCGTGAGCGGGGAAGGGCAGCGTCCGATGAGGTTCTGGAACACCGCACAGGAGTGTTTGTAGGCGGGCACCGGTGCTCGGAACGAGACATTGCCGAGGTACTGGATCGCATCGGTCAGTGCGTCGTAACGCTCATCCCCCTCCAACCAATACCTGTCGCGCAGGGCAAACAGCTCAGGACAAAATGCGGCAAGACCCAGAAGGTAGTCGGAGCCGTATTCGGTCATGTCGATGGCCAGATCGTTGCCGGTGAAGATTTTGAAATCCGGGCGGATCTCGTCCTTGATCTTTAGGCGGCGGAGTTCCACACTGCGGTCAAGCGAGGAATGCTTGATGCCCTTCAGCGCGGGAATACCCATCAGTCCGCGGATCGTTTCCTCATCGAAGATCAAACCGTTCGGCGCAAACATAGAGCCGAGCTCAAAGCCGATCACCGACTCGTATCCTTCGCAGACCTTGGCGTAGAGATCGACGATTTCGGAGGGTTTCCATGAATGAAATCGGGTGGTTTGAAAAAGGATGGGCGTCCCGCCGAAAGCAACGATCTGATCCATCTGCGAGCGGTAAAGTCCCACGAGATCACCCGGCAGTCCTTCCACGAAAGCGCCGGAGATGAAGTCCCGGCGCCCTGCGATGGTCTCGCGTGTCAATTCTAGGATCAGCGTCCGCTCCTCCTCTTCGAGGTAGTTGGCGTATCCTGTGTCCATGTTTACCGCGCAACCGAGTCCGGCTGAGGTAGTGCGCTCGACGGCAGCTTGGAAGGAAGCACGCGAAATGGAACCGTCTTTCTCAAACGGCAGTAGGCAGGCGGCATAGCCCGTAGTAACTCGATTATGCTTTTTTGCTGCTTGGCGGCTGGCGAGACTCATGAGCCGATCATTTGTTTGCAAAGAATTAAAGGGTCAAGGCGAAAAAATTGTTCAACAGGCTACCGCCCCATGTAGATTTTCCACGGTGATCCCAGACAAGCCTCCATACGTTGCCAGAAAGCGCGAGCGACCGGAGTTGACGTTTCCGGAGGGTTTTCTGTTTGGCACCGCAAACGCGGATCACCAGGTGGAGGCGCATGATCCGCTGCGCGAGGATGTCTGGGATCTGTGGGAGCGCTGTCAGGGGCTGACACCGCGCGCAAAGGGGACTGATTTTGCGAACCGCTACAGTGAGGATATCGCCACAGCCGCCGCCATGGGCTGCAAGCTTTTCCGCTTCTCGGTCGCGTGGGCGCGTGTAGAGCCGGAGTGCGGGAAATTCGATCATGCCGCGCTCGCGCATTACGCGGAGGTGGCGGCTTGCGTCCGCCGCCACGGAATGAAGCTTATGCTCACGCTCCACCATTTCGTGTGGCCCGTTTGGCTGGAGCGGGACCACGGCGGAATGCTCGCGCCGGAGTTCCCCGGACTTTTCACCCGCTACGCCGACAAAGTCGCGGAGGCCTTCGGCGAAAGCGTCGATTGGTGGATCACCTTCAACGAGCCTAGCCAGCTCACCTTCGGCTACATCAAGCCGTGGTGGCAGAACCGTTATTACATGCCGCCGGGCTTGCCGCACGGCACGCCTGTCGATGACGAGGCAAAGGCCGTCGGGAAACTGGTGCCAAACCTGTTCCTCGCCCACACACACGCGCGCGCGGCGATCAAGGCGCGGCGAAGCGAAGCAAAAGTCGGCGTGAACCCGCTTGTCACGGGTTTTCCGATCTGGTTTCAGATGCTGTTAGATTGGGGAGCGTGCCACCGCGGCATGGCAGAAGCGCTTTTTAAATTCACCACCAAGGGCGCACTCGTCAGCGAGCGCGGCGACGTAGATCTCGTCATCGGCGGCATCACGATGGAGGATCAAACGCGTTTCGAATCCAGCGATCCATATCTACGCACCGGCAAGGCCGTGCTGGTGCCTTCCGATCGCGCGGACGGCGACCTTTCCTCACTGGCGGGGAAAAAAGTCGGCGTGGTCGCGGTTGGCAATCAGCCGCAGGGCTGGAAGCGCGATCTCCCGTCCGGCGCACGCAAGCAGCTTTTCCGCAACTATGACGACGCCCGCGACGCGCTCGCCGAAGGGAAAGTGGACGCGCTTTACGGCGACGCCTTTTACCTCCTGCCGCCCGAGCTTGAGAACCGTGGGCGTTTCCGTTTCCTCAAAACCTGCCTCAGCGAGGAAAACTACGTAGTGCTCGCACCGCACGGCCATACCCGTCTGCTTGACCATGTCGATCTCGCCATCCGCGATTTCCAGCACGATCTCGCCCGGCAGTGCGATGTCTCATGGCTTTCCGAGCCGGATGCGTTCATCGGACGCTCCCTCAGACCCGTGTCGCTCCACGAGGTATTCACCGACGATGAAAGTTTGCCAACGCATCTCTCCTCTCGGCGCGGAATGCGGCGCATACTGCGACGGGGAAAAGTCCGCATCGGCATCCGCACTGATACGCCGGGCGTTTCCGAACAATGCACCGGCGAAGGACTTGAAGTCAGGCTTGCGCGGCTGATCGCGGCGCGGCTTTTCGGCGATGAATCGAAGCTCGTGATCGTCCCCATCAGTCCCGGGGATCGTTTCGGGAGCATGGAGTCGAAATCAAGCTGGTTGAACTGGGCGTGGCGCTTTTGGGGAACCACCACGCTCATCGCAAACTCGAACTGGTGGTATCTCGGCATGTCGGGAAAACTGGCCAAGGAACTCTGCCCGCCGGAAGCCATCGGCGCGCAAGACTTCATCGGTCTTGATTACTACTGGGGGCTGCCGACCCACCGGCTCGCGAATTTCCGACTCTTGGAGGAGGCTGCGAACGGGCGTTTCCTCCGCGCACCCGTCTGGCCGCGCGGACTTTTCCATGCCCTGCGGCGCTTCAGCCGTTGGTTTCCCGGCCAAGAGCTGCTCATCGTAGAAAACGGCTGCACGCCCACGGCGGGCGACATCACCCGCAGCGACTACATGCGCTCGCATCTCGCCGAGGTCGCCAACGCCATCAGCGCCGGAGTCCCCGTCCGCGCCTACAACTGGTGGTCGATCACATCGAACCGCGAGTGGGGCCATCCTTTCGATCCCAACACCGACTTCGGCCTCTACTTCGTCGATCTCGACAACGATCCCGGCCTAGTGCGTAAGCCCACGCCGGAGGTGGAGCTATATTCGGAAATCATCGCAAAAAGCGGCGGGTGACGTTCACTCGACCTTCGGAAAATCATCCAATACGAGCGCCAACATCTGTTTGCCACCGTTCGAAAGCGAGGAGTTGTTTCCCTCCCCTGTCAGCAACCCGCGCGTCAGCCAACGCTGTGGGATTTCCGAAGGGCGGATGTGGCTGACCGCGGCCTGGCTGATCGGGCGGATGCTCGGCGTGAAAGAAATGGCATGCCCGGTTGCTGCAAAAGCAATCTCCCATGACACGGCGTCCGGTACTACGCCGCGTCTCATCCATGGGTGGCGAACTAAAAAATCCGGCATTGCCTCTACCGCTGGGACTAACACCTTGAACTGAACCCGACGGCTGAGGATGAACTCGCTGAACTTGAGATCCGGTTTCGCCCTTAGCTCCAGGAACAACGCGGCCACATCGATACCCGCAAGGTTCATACCGTTGAAATTTCCATGGTAATTCTTGCTGCCGAAGTGCGTCCGGTGCCAGCCCTCGTAGTTCTCGCTCATCATCAGCGCGATTTCCAAGTGAACATGCGCCCGCGTGCGGTTCAGCCCCGCGCCGGTGTATCCCATCCTGCC
>CAMBTF010000187.1 GCA_945870545.1 Akkermansia muciniphila | reverse complement strand
CCACGACCGCATCCTCAAGGTTTCCCGCACCCTCGCCGACCTCGCAGGCAAGCAGGACATCGGCGGCAACGAGGTCCTTGAGGCGATCCAGTTCCGCTCGCTCGACCGGCGGCTTTTCGAATGAATCCAACACACCGAATACCATGTCTGAAATCTCACTCTTCGAGGAAAAACAAGTCCGCCGCGCCTGGAATGCGGAACAGGAGAAATGGCTGTTCGCCATAGTTGATGTCATAGCCATTCTGACCAACAGCTCCAATCCACAAACCTACTGGCGCGTCATGAAAAAGCGCCTGATGGATGAGGGAAACGAAACTGTTACAAATTGTAACGGTTTGAAAATGACCGCCGCTGACGGCAAACAGCGCATGACCGATGTCGCCGATACCGAGGCTCTCCTTCGCATCATCCAGTCCATCCCATCCCCCAAAGCCGAACCCTTCAAAATCTGGCTCGCCAAGGTCGGATACGAGCGGCTCGAGGAAATTGAAAACCCCGAACTCGCCGCCTAAGATGCTGTCTGAAAATTTGAAAACCTCCCCATACAAAGACGTGCAGCGTAATTTCAACCACAACCGAGGGCAGCGAGATGGACGAACTGTTCAAACTTTCCCTGAGTCAAATCAACAGGATGTACGTAGATAAAAGAGTGATGGAATGCCGTAGTCCGTCCACATCTGTGTTCTTCATCTGCGTTCATTCACGTTCATCTGTGGTTGAATACCTCTTTTCTCCAATTTTAAGACAGCTTCTAAGAGCCCGTCTCGACCTCGAAAAGCAAAGCGGCAAACGCATCTCCACCCCCGAAAACTTCAAAGCCCGCCCCGAAGCCACAAAACGCATCGCCTGGAAAAAGTCATCAGCCACTTTTACATAAAAAATTTTACCCGCCGCCGACGGCAAAAGCTACCTTACGGACGTTGCCAATGCCGAGACCCTGCTACGCCTCGTCCAGAGTGTGCCCAGCCCGAAGGCCGAGCCGATCAAGCTCTGGCTCGCCAAGGTCGGCTATGGGAAAAGATTCAAAAGTTGCATATTGGTGGGGGGTGTATTACCCGACATGCATGCGTTTCATGTATTCTCACCTGCTGGGCCTGAAGTCCCCAGCCGCTTTTCTGTTGGCCGTGATGGCCGCTTCCTGCGGTGGAACCGGCCCTGCGCCTCCGATAGACCGGGCGGCCATGAAGCATGTGTCCGATCCTTTCGAACCGATCAACCGAGCTACGTGGGAACTAAACCGAGGCGTGACTCTCGGTATCCTCGAACCAGCGACCAACGTTTACCTCACGGCTGTCCCGGACCCAGTGCGTCAGTCGATCGGCAACATGCGCGACAACCTGACCGGTCCACTGCGCATCACCAACCAGATCTTGCAGGGGCGCTGGAAAGACTCCGGAGAAGAGTCATTGAGATTCCTCACGAACACGACGGCTGGAATCGGCGGCTTGTTCGATGTGGCCGCTCACATGGATCTGCCGGGCAGCCGGGGAAGTTTCAACCAGACCTTCCAGCACTGGGGCTGGCGGCCGGATACTTATGTGGTGCTGCCATTTCTCGGCCCTAGCGATAATGTGGCGGCTCCTGCCCGCGCAATGGATGTGGTTGGTGATCCCGTGACTTATATCGCTGGCCTAGAATTCGCATTGATTGCTCCACGTGTGCACCAGTTGAGCGATATCGTCCCGCAGGCGGCCAGCGTGATGCGCGTCGAGTCGGACTCCTATCATCTTGTGCGCCAGGCGTGGCCGTATCTTTCGCGGACAACACCGCCGGATTGGACGCTGCGGGGCGCGCCGGATTTTTCCACAATGGAGACCTTGGCGGCGGCGCGTTACAAGCCCAACGATCCTAGCTTCGTGTTCCGCGGAAACAGACACCTGATACGCCTACCTCATACGGGCAAGGACTTCCCCTATCAGGTATGGATGCAGAAACACCCTTCACCGCTGGTTTTTCTGAGCCCAGGAATCGGCTCACACCGGATGTCGGGCAACGTGTTGGTTCTGGCCGAGGCGATGTTCGAAAGAGGGTTTTCGGTGGTGACGATTTCGGGGATATTCCATCCGGAGTTCATGGAATGCGCCTCGGCCTTGTCGATGCCGGGCAATCCGGAGAGCGACCGTGCGCACCTGCTCGCCGCATTCACGGAGATCGATGCCTCGATTCATCGGAAATATCGCGGGCGCGTAACGAACCGCGTGCTCGCGGGGTTTTCCCTAGGCGGCTTCTCCACCCTCCAGCTGGCAGCCACCGAGGCAGATCATGCCCCGGGATCCGTGCGGTTCGATCACTACCTCGCCATTCAAACCCCAGTTGACCTGCGGCAGGCTTACCGCACGCTCGACGGGTTTTATTCGGTGCCTGCTTCGTGGCCGGAAGCCGAGCGCGCCCGGCGGGTCGATAACACATTTCACAAAGCGGCGGCATTGATCGACCAGCGCCCTCCGGAAGGGGTGCCGCCGTTCGATGCGGATGAATCGCAGTTGCTCGTAGGTTTTGCATTTCGGGTGGTTTTGCGCGACGCGCTTTACAGCATCCACCGGCGCACGCCTTCGGATCTCGTTTCTGCGCCCACGTCATCATGGCGACGTGAGAAATCGTACGAAGAATTCATGAACTTCAGTTTCGACGATTACCTCAACCGTTGGCTCGCACCGCAGGAGCTGGAGAGAGGGGTGAGTGTGGAGCGTCTCTTCGATGCGACCACGCTCAGGGGCATGGAGCGCTCGTTGCGCGCAAACGACCGCATCCGCGTGATCGGTAATCGCAACGACTTCCTTATCACGCCTCAGGACGCGGGGTGGATGACCTCCACCTTCGGCAACCGCGCGCATTGGCTACCATCCGGCGGTCACCTCGGAAATCTCGGCGATCCTCGGTTTTTCGAAGTGCTCGGCAGGGTGATGGAACCCATGCGCCCGGGTAAAGATTGATCCGGACAAAGCGCGAAAGGGAAAGCCACCGTACCGAACGATACGATCGAGGTTCCCAAGCGGAATGGGCTTGGAAGATAGGAATACTGAGCTGAGCCGCTTGGCGGCGTACTTGGCTTTGGAATCAGCAAACCCGCGCCGACCGAAGCCGTGCGCGGGTTTGCCTTTGCCTCCCTAGGAAAAATTTCCCGCTCAGTTTTCGATGCTATCAGGCTTGCCGAAGCGGAACGTAAATCCCTTTCCGTTCGCGGAGCCGACGTTCACGCGATCGATCCTTTCCCGGATATCCTTCGGGGCCGCCTCCTTCTCCTTGTCCGAGTTCCATGGGCCTTGCCAGATGGCGTTGTTCGCGGTGTCCCGGACGGTCACCTGGGTGTCGCCGTTGGAGGATTTGATCTCAACGGAGCCCTCGTTGTCCATCAGGCGGATCGTTGAGTTCTGTTGGAAGCGCACTCCCCCGTCCTCGCCTTGGGTGATGGGCGGGACTTCCAGTTCGAGGGCACGGTTCATCTGTTCGCGCATCCTGCGGAAGGTGTTGTCGAAGCGCTGGTCGGGCAGAATGCCTAGGTGATCCGCACCAAATCCCTGGAGGTTCTGCTGCATCAAGCCGCGCAGGCGGTCGGCCTGCGCCTTGGGAAGCCCTTCGAGGAAAGGCTCCGGCGCGAGGTGCGCGCCGAGTTCCGCCGGGCGCTCGGTCAGTGTGACATGTGCCTTGTCCGGTTTGCCTTTGCGGATGAGTTCGATCTCCAATTTGTCACCCGCCTTGTGGGCGCGGATCGTTTCACTGAAAAGACCGGGATCCGCCACACGTGTCCCATTGATGGTAAGGATGATGTCGTTGACGGCAAGACCCGCTTCCACGGCGGGGCTGTCGGGGCAGACGGTGCGGACGATGACTCCGGAGTCCGTGCCGATGCCGAGGTGTTCGGCGACCATATCGGGAATGACGGCGGTGGAAAGCCCGAGGAATGCGAGTTTGGCGGCGGGTTCGGTTTCCGCCCGCTCTTCGCCGAGGAGTGCGGCGGGTGGCTTGGCGTCTTCCGGCGGAGGTTCGATGGCGGGCAGCGGCGCGAGCGGGCAGAATGCGAAGCCGCCGATCAGGTAGGCGGAGGGAAGGGTTATAGATCTGGCTTTCATGCGTTGTTTAATACTAGAAGCGTAGTAGTCTTTCCGCCTTGTCTGTAGATCCTCAGTCTATTTTTTCGGGAACAATCAAGTATTCGAAACGCGGCCTCTCCACGCTGGCGGGATTGCCGGCGGCGTCCAACACGGTGACCTTTTCCATGTAGGTCATGCGCAGCACGCGATGCGGCTGGTTCTTGCCTCGCCAGATCACGCCTTCGTCACGGGTTTCGCTGGGATTGCGGTTGAAGGAGGCGGGGGCGATCATGGATGGCGCCGTGGTGACAGGGGGGGAGAGGGATTCGGACTTATCCCCGGTTACGGCCGTCTGGCCGTGTTTGGTTTCCGCAGGAACCATGAGAGCGGCGAAGGAGCCGAGCAGGGCGACAGCGGCGGCCGCCGCGATGTTGAAGCGGAGGGAGCTCTTCTTTTGGCCCGTCACCGAGGCTCCGTTGGAAGGCTTGTTGAAAAGGAGTATCTTATCGTCCACTGCGAAGGGGGTATCTCCTAGGGCGTCTAGCAAAGATGATCGCAGGGCGTTCGGGATGGTTCCTGGACGCAGCGCCCTGAGGCGGGTCTCGAGCGCGGCCTCACCATCGGAAAGATGCGCGTGGGTTCCCTCCGCGCAGGCGGTGAGGCGGGAGAGGAAATCCTCGTCGAGCCCTGC
>CAMBTF010000186.1 GCA_945870545.1 Akkermansia muciniphila | reverse complement strand
AGGAAGTATTTTTCCCCGGCGAGTCCGATCCCCTGCTCATCCCCCATGACCGCGGCGCGCTCAAACTGCTCCAGCGCATCCGCGACGAGGCGCACCGCTTCGCCAACGGCTACAACGAACTACTTTACCGCCGCCGCATGAAAGAGAGCGCGCTGGACGGTTGTCCCGGCATGTCACCGCGCAAGAAAGCTGTGCTGCTGAAAACCTTCGGCTCCATCGAGCGGCTGCGCAAAGCGGAGCCCGCCGAGATCGCGGCGATCCCAGGCTTCTCGGAAAAGTTCGCGGTGTCCCTTTTGGATTTCCTCAAGAAAGAGAATTAGGCGGATGCCAAAAATCGTTGCGCATATCCATGCCGCCGAAGGCTTTTGACTGCGAAATGGTAGGGTCGTTTTGACAAAACGACCCACCCTGTGCGTGCATCAACATCTCAAACTAGCTCCTGCCCTTATGCGGCATATAGGCGGAGCTTTCCCACCATCACCGTGCTAACACACGCTGCGTGGGTCATTTTGTCAAAATGACCCTACCGCGAAACACAAACTCTTCTCAGCGTTCCCGGAATTCACTGCGGTCCCCGAGGCATCCAGCCTCGGTCTTCTCGCACTCGGTGCCGGTGGCCTGCTCGCCCACCGCCGCCGAGCCATGGCGGCGTAAAGCCCATTCGCAAAGCCACGGGCACAGGCGACCACCGCGGTCGCCTGTGCCTGACTCTATGCTCCGCTTCACCCCCGGGTCTTGACAGGCCCCATCTCTCCTTCATGATCTTTAAAAACTTGTAAGCGATTATGTCCTCCATCTACCGTAGACCCCAGCGCTCGTATCGCCAAGAGATCGAAAAAGGCTCCCGCCGTAAAAGACGGAAAAGCCGTTCCGCCAATCCCGAGGGGCGTTTTGGCAAATCCTCCACCAGCACTACCTTGTCGCAGAGGATCCGCCGCGGGGCGCTTTTGATCTTGCTGCTGGGCTTTGTCAGTCTGTTGGTGGTTCTGATGTTTCACAAGAAGGCTACCACCGACGCAGCATCTATCTGGAAGGACCCGCGCGCCCCAGACTCCACATTGTTCCTCTCGCAGGAAGAACCCGTAACCGCCGCCACCTGGCAGGGGCCGCGGCCCATCGAAGTGGCCAAATCATTCATCGCCGCCACCACCCATTCGGAGCGCCTGCAATGGGTGGACCAGCCCGAGGAAGTGGACGCCCTCATGGAGGAATTCTACACCCACGGCCCCGGACTCACCGAGACCATCACCAAGTTCTCAACCATGGACATTCCCATGCAAGATGTCCGGGCGTACGACTCCTTTCTAGCCATCATGGCGGATGGTTCGTTCCGCAGTCTGGATGTCGTCTACGAGTTAAATGGCCACGCCAAGGTGGACTTCAAATCCTACTCCCGCTTATGCAGTACGCCGTGGAGCGCCCTGCTGGATGGGAGCTGCCCCACCGCCGCAGAAATGCGCGTTCGCCTGGAGATCGACTCCTACTACAACCGGGAGTTTAGTGATGAGGGCACCTGGCTCTGCCTGATCGCCAACACGCCGGACCTGAAAGAACCGCTCTATCTCTACGCTCGGCGCGACAATCCGGAGCTGCAGGATTTCCTGCGCCATTTTCCCGATCGTGAATTGAGATACACCGTCAGCATCCAGAACACGGAAGATGGTTGGCAGCACCGCCAGTTCATCCTGAGCAAGGTCCTGCGCAGCGGATGGCTGGGCCATTAAGTTATCGGAATTGTCGAAGGGCTTTCGATCAGCTCAGGCATCGTCCACAGCCATCATTGCTGTCCAAAACAGGATCTAATTCGGGGCAGGTGCTTCATCGTAATATTTCCTCGGGAACCGCCGGTTTTCCCTGGCTTTCGTAATTTCTTCCGGTTCCCGCCAAGGGGCCTGCCCGCCCCTGCCGCATGACCCATGATCAGAAATTCAGCTTCGCGAGTTCCTTGGGTAGGAAGACGCCGTCCTTGCGGATGAGCTTGCCGTCGAAGCGGATCTCGCCGCCGCCCCAGTCCTTGCGCTGGATGCTGACCATGTCCCAGTGCACCTGCGAGCGGTTGCCGTTGTCGGCGATCTCGTAGGCCTGGCCGGGTGTGAAGTGGAAGGAACCGGCGATCTTCTCGTCGAAAAGGATGTCACGCATCGGCTGGCGGATGTGCGGATGGAAGCCCAGCGCGAACTCACCGATGTAGCGCGCGCCGGGATCGGAATCGAGGATGCGGTTGATTTCCTTCGTTTTGGAACCCGCCTCGGCCTTGGTGATTTTCCCCTGGCTGAACTCCAGCCGGATCGCGTCGAAGGCGATGCCTTGGTAGATCGTCGGCGCGTTGTAGGTGATTACGCCTTCGACCGAATCCTTGACGGGCGATGTGAAAACCTCGCCGTCCGGGATGTTGTAGTTGCCGCCCGAAGCTACGGCGGGGATGTCCTTGATGGAGAATTTCAGGTCGGTGCCCGGGCCGGTGATATGCACCTCATCGGTCTTATTCATCAGGCGGACGAGGGCGTTCATCGCCGGGGTGAGCGCCTTGTAATCAAGCAGGCAGACCTTGAAGAAGAAATCCTCGAAAGCTTCAGTGCTCATATTCGCCTGCTGCGCCATGGCGGACGTGGGCCAGCGCAGGACGCACCATTTTGTTTTCTTCACGCGGTGATCCATCACGCCGCGGAGTTTTTTCATGGCGAGCTGCATGAAGTCCGCGGAGACATCGGAAGTTTCGCAAATGTTGTGGCTGCCGCGCACGGCGATGTAGGCGTGCATATCCTTCATCTCGGCCAATAGGTGTTTCGCGATGATCTGGTATTGCTCGTCCTCGGCACCCCTCATCATCTCGCGGTGAATGCTCGCCCGGTGGATGCGGATGAAAGGAAACGCCTTCCGTTTCCGCGCTTCCCGGATCAATGCGATGCCGATCGAGTCCGGCACATCGTAGAGATCGATGAGGACTTTCTCACCTTTTTTCAGGGCGGTGGAGTAACCGATAAGCTGGGAGGCGAGGGCATCGATTCGCGGGTCATGCATAGGCGTAAGCTAACGGGAATCCGCCGTCATGAAACGGAAAATTTCCTCAAACCTATGATTTCCCAGGCAGCGTATCACGTAGGATCTCAATGGCGTGGCCATGCCCGAGGGGACGACCTTGGACACGGGCAAGACCCGTTTCCCGACGGGCTTTTCTTTCGTCGTAAGCAACGAAGTATCAGCCGTTGCTGTAAGAGGACTCCACACGCTCCGCCACATCGCGATAGCCGTAATCAACCTCGTAGATTTGCTTGAAAGCGTCCAGTGCCGCGGCCTTGTCGCCCATGTCGTGGTGGATCAGTCCCTTTTCATAAAGAACCTCCTTCTTCGTGCCGTCCATCGCGTGAAGGTCGGCGAGGGCGTCGCTGAGTTGCTTGATGGCAAGATCGAACATGTTCTTCGCACGGAAGGTTCGCCCTAGGAGCAGCAGCACCTTGGTGCGGATGTGCGGGTTGCGGGTCGCCTGCTGGAGATGCGGGATGGCGGCGGTGTGGTCTCCGCTGCGGTAAAGGGCGTAGCCGAGCTCGAAACGGAGCTGCGGATCCGTCGGGTTCTGGTCAACCCGCGCCTTCGCTTCGACAACCTGCTCGGCAAGCCGCAGGGAACGGTTTTGTGCGAGCTGCGCCGCGAGTTCTAGATTATCAGGATCGGCGGCAACGGCGACTTCCAGCACCTTGAGTTCGGCCTCAAGGGCGCGGTCGCGCATTTGTGCGGATTTCGTGAAGAGGGCGATGTCGCCGTTGCTGAGTGAATGCGCCCAGTGAAAAAAGGTGTAGGCGTTCGACCAGTCTTCGAGCTGTTCGTAAAGCGCTGCGAGTTCCTTTGCCGTGGCGATATTGTTGGGATCGGAGTTGTATTTCTCGATCACGTTGTCGCGCCTTGACTCCAGCTGCTCACGGGTGAGGCCGGAGCGCGCCGCTTTTTCGAGTTCCTCGTTGGCCTCGGCGTCACGCATCAGGTCGCGCATGCTGGTGTTCTCGTCCCAGCGCTGTTTCTTCATGGAAGCGCGGGCGGAGGCGTCTTTGGCACCCTTGATCGCGGCGGAATCGGTGGGCGCCTGCTTGATGATGTCATTGTAAACCTCGGACGCCTTGGAAGGCAGTTCGCGCGAGAGGTAGTGTTCGGCGAGCTTATGAAGAAGCTTCACGTTTTCCGGTTTGTGCTTGCGGATGGTTTCGAGCGCGAAGGCAGCTGTCTCGAACAGCTCCAGTTTATAGGCGGTATCGAACAGGAGTTCGTTGGCGGCGTCGCTGGTGGGATCTTTTTCCAATTCTTTCTCGATGAGCGGAAGGGTGCCTGCGGGATCCTTCTTAGCTTGGTTCGCCAGCTTCATGACACCCATGCCGCCGCCGGACATCGTGAAAAGGCTCTTCTTCTTCTCCACTTTCGAATGAATCTGAATCTCGCACTTGCGAAGAATGATCCGCCCTTCCAGGAAAGCGGGCTCGTCCTTGAGCACCGCCTGGAGAAGGCTCACCGCATATTCAAGGTTGCTTGTCTGGACAGCGCTCAATGCTTTTAGCCAAAGCGGCCTGAGAGCGGGGGGGAGATCAGTTTCAGTAATTTCTGCCATGGCTGGTTGGATTTTCGGGTATTTCACCGCGCATGCGGAAGACGCTTCGGAAAATTGGCGACTGAACTTGTCGTTGGCAAGCATCGCCTTCATACAATGATCCTTTCACAATAATCTTCTCACATAAAC
>CAMBTF010000185.1 GCA_945870545.1 Akkermansia muciniphila | reverse complement strand
CACAACAAAAGCGGGCTCCGCCGCAAGCGTGGCGGCGGCAAGAAGGGAGAAAGCGATGACGCGCATGATTCCCGGACAGGCTGGAGGCTTGAGGATGAATTGCCAGAAATTTTCCGAGTCTTGCTCTTGCGGAAAACGGGGTGGAGGGCTTGGATGGCGCGCCAACACAGCCCACCAAAACCATGTCCGATTTCCTCACCGTCTCCCGCGAAGCCCATGACGCACTTGTCATCGCCGCCTACCAATCCCGCGGCTACAACGATGAGGAGGCTGTGCTCGGCACGAAACTCGCCGCCGAGGCCGCGCGCCACGGCATCCGCACCCACCACGCCCTCAAGGCGCTGCACCTGGATCACCTTTTCGGCTCGGCCATCGGCGGCTGCGTGCCCGGCGCGGAAATCGAGGTGCTGCCTTCCCGTTTCCCCGCCTCCGAAATCTGGAACGCGAACAAGAAACTCGGCCAGGCCGTCGCCTACCGCGCCATCGACCGCGCCATCGAGCTCGCGGACCAATACGGCATCGCCCAGATCGCGGTGGACAATGCGTTCCACTACCTCTGGGGCGGCGGCTACGTGATGGAGGCCGCCGAGCGCGGTTACTTCGCCTACACGAACTGCACGTCCACCCTCGCCGAGGTGGTTCCTTTCGGCGGGAAATTCCCGACCCTCGGCACGAACCCACATTCATGGGGCATCCCCTCGCAGGGCGCAAACGGTTTCCCTATCGTGATGGACTGGGCCACCGCGACCGTGGCGATGGGCCGCGTGCAGGCCTTGAAACGAGAAGGCAAACAGCTTCCTCCCGGAGCCGCCGTCGATAAGAACGGCCAGCCCACCACCGACCCGAACGAGGTCGCCGCGCTGCTCCCTTTCGGCGGACACAAAGGCTACGGCATGTGCCTGCTCAACGAGATCTTCGGCGGCCTGATCGGCGGATCGCTGCCCACCATTCGCGGTCGCGAGAACGCCGATAAATCGGAAAAAACCACCATGGCGTTCTATTTCCACGTGATCCATCCCGACGCGATCTCCGGCGGACATTTCGCGAAAGGCCGCAGCCAGATCGAGAACCTCAAGGCCGTGCTCGACGACATCCTCGGCCACGGCAACGAGAACGCCATGCTCCCCGGCCAGATCGAGGCAAGCGCCCGTAAGGCCTCCGACGCGGCGGGCGGACTCCACTTCACCCTCGCCGAGATCGCCGAGTTCAACGAGCTCGCCCGCGAGCTGGGCGTGGCGGAGCTGGTCGGGAAATGAGAAATCGTGGCTGGGACTTGCAGTCCCAGTCCGTCGTGGGGACATCTTGTCCCCACTCATTCAAAGCCGCAGGTTCGGATTGATATCCCCATCCAGCGAATCGGTTTTTCCCGCGAAGAAACGCATGAGCCCCGCGAAGCCGATCATCGCCGCGTTGTCGGTACAAACACCCGGCTCCGCCACCGCGAGCTCGATGCCTTCTTTTCCGCAGCGGACGGTAAACGCCTCCCGCACCGCTCGGTTCAGGCTCACGCCGCCGGAAAGGCCGATGATGTCTGCGTCCGCCCGTTTCGCCGCGCGGATGGCCTTTTCTAACAGAACCTCGACCACCGCGGTCTGGAACGACGCGGCGATGTCCGCGATTTTGGCGTCCGGGTTTTTCTGGAGTGTGTAGAGCACCGCCGTTTTCAGGCCGGAGAAGGAAAAATCCAGCTCGTCGGCCTGCATCATGGAGCGGGGGAAATCGTAGGCCGCGGGATTGCCGTTTTTCGCCGCCTTCTCGATCTCCGGGCCGCCGGGGTAGGGGAGGCCGAGCATTTTCCCGACCTTGTCGAAGGCCTCGCCCGCCGCGTCGTCGCGGGTGGTGCCCATCTGTTGGTAATCGCCCGCCGCGCGCACATTCATCAGCAGGGTATGGCCACCGGAAACGATCAGCCCGATGTGGGGAGGCACCGCCGTCCTGTCCATGAACGGCGAAAGCAGATGCCCCTCCATGTGGTTCACGCCGACGAAAGGTTTCCCGGAAACGCAAGCCATCGCCTTCGCCGCCGTGCTGCCGACGAGCAGCGAAGAAGCCAGCCCCGGCCCCATCGTCGCGCCGAACACATCCACGTCGCCCATCCCGATCCCCGCCGTGTCCAGCGCCCGCTCGACGAGCGCGTTGAGATTCAGCGAATGGCTGCGCGAGGCCACTTCTGGTACGACCCCGCCGTGCTCGCGGTGTTCCTCGATCTGAGAGGCCACTTCGCTCGCCAGCACTTCCGCCGCCCCGCCCGGCTCGCCGCGCAGGATCGCCACCGCCGTCTCATCACAGGAACTCTCGATCGCCAGGAAAACCGCCACGTGCGGATCATCCATACAAGCGATGCCTATCGCAACTGCGAAGGGCGTGAGATTTTCATGGTTCCAGCTCCCGAACGTTTCAAAACCGGTTTGACCCGCACATTTCTTTGTGCAAACATCCGCACATGGCGACCAACATTGAGCTGAACGAAAAGCTTCTCACCAAGGCGATGAAGCTCGGAGGGATGACTACGAAGAAGGAGGCGGTCAACGAGGCGCTTGCGGAATATGTCCAGCGTCGTGAGCAGATCAAGGTCACCGAGATGTTCGGCAAGGTCGAGTTCGACGCGACATTCGATTACAAGGCTCAAAGGAAAGTCCGGTGAGGGTGATCGTCGATACCGATGTCTGGTCGGAGGCGTTCCGTAAAGGCGGCACGAAGTCCCGGTATGTGGACGAGCTTTTCGATCTGATTCAGGAAGGACGGATCCAGATGATCGGATGCATCCGGATGGAGATCCTTTGCGGGATCAGGGAGGAGAAGGTGTTAAATCATCTCTCGGAGAAACTGGAAGCCTTTCCGGACAGGGCACTCGGTACGGAAGTCTTCGTCACGGCAGCCCGCTTTTTCAACCTCTGCCGGAGCAAAGGCATCCAGGGATCGAACATCGACTTCATCATCTGCGCCTGCTCGGTGCTCTGGAAGATGCCCATTCTCACGAAGGACAAGGATTTCACCCGATATCAAAAGCTCCTCCCCATCGAAATCGCAAAACCAAGGAACAGCTGAGACCGCAAATATCCCATTTCCTTCCGCGTGTGATATGGGAAGATATGCGGACATGGAAACCAACCCAGCGATCAAAAGAGAAATCACCGCGTTCATGGACGGGCTGCGGAAGCGGAACAAGGGCGAGACCGAGTTCCAGCAGGCGGTGCGCGAGGCGGTGGAGACACTCATCCCTTTCACGGCGGAGCACACGCAATACCGCGATGCCTATATCCTGGAGCGGATGACGGAGCCGGACCGCATCATCTCGTTCCGCGTCACTTGGGAGGACGACAAGGGCGGTATCCGCGCCGACCGCGCGTGGCGGGTGCAGTTCAATAACTCCATCGGCCCCTACAAGGGCGGGCTGCGCTTTCATCCCTCCGTGAACCAGAGCGTGTTGAAATTCCTCGGCTTCGAGCAGGTGTTGAAAAACAGCCTCACCGGTCTGCCGATGGGCGGCGCGAAGGGCGGCTCGAACTTCAATCCCAAGGGCAAGTCCGACCGCGAGGTGATGCGTTTCTGCCAATCCATGATGATCGAGCTGCACCGCCACATCGGCGAGGATGTGGATGTCCCGGCGGGCGACATCGGCGTCGGCGCCCGGGAGATCAGCTATCTTTTCGGGACATACAAGCGCCTTGAGAACCGCTTCGCGGGAATTCTAACAGGGAAGGGTTTGTCCTTCGGCGGCAGCCTCGTGCGCAAGGAGGCGACGGGTTATGGTGCGGTCTATTTCATGCGCCTCATGTTGGAGCAGGAAGGGGAGGGCATCTCGGGAAAAACGGCGCTCGTCTCCGGCTCGGGAAACGTGGCGCTCTATTGCATCGAGAAACTCATCGAGCTCGGCGCCACCGTGCTCACCGCCTCCGACTCCGACGGTTTCATCCACGATCCGCAGGGCATCACTCGCGAGAAGCTGGATTGGCTCATCGACCTCAAGGAAAACCGCCGCGGGCGCATCCAGGAATACGCGGAGAAATTCGGCTGCGATTACCATGAGGGGA
Source organism: Akkermansia muciniphila (assembly GCA_945870545.1). Classification (GTDB taxonomy): domain Bacteria; phylum Verrucomicrobiota; class Verrucomicrobiia; order Verrucomicrobiales; family Akkermansiaceae; genus Luteolibacter; species Luteolibacter muciniphilus_A. Next base: position 701 of record CAMBTF010000185.1, on the reverse strand, counting down.
AAACCCCATGGGGCGTAAAGGCGGATCTCGCTTTCCCCTGCGCTACGCAGAACGAGTTGGAAGCGGAGGACGCCACGGCGATGGTGAAAAACGGCGTGCGTGCCGTCGCCGAGGGCGCGAACATGCCTTGTAGCGCGGAGGCCACGGAAATTTTCCTCGCGAATGACGTCCTCTTCGGCCCCGCGAAGGCGGCGAATGCGGGGGGCGTTGCGGTGTCCGGCCTTGAGCAGAGCCAGAACCAGCTCCGCATCAGCTGGAGCCGCGAGGAAGTGGACGCGCGCCTTGTCGCGATCATGACCGATATCCACACCAAATGCGTGCGATACGGCGCGAGGCACGGAAAACCCGTGGACTACCGCGCGGGGGCGAACATCGCCGGCTTCGTAAAAGTGGCGGATGCGATGCTCGCCTACGGAGTGGTGTGAAAAGATTCGCACGTTCGACTTTCTCCCTAGCTGGATGACCCTGGTCTTGGCGGTTCAAATTCCATGCTTGCAGGATCATGAAAAAATGGGAATGTGCTTTTGTGCGCACGACCATAGAACTTCCCGATCCCCTGTTTCGCGAGGTGAAAGCCACTGCCGCGCGGCAGGGCATGCGTCTCAAGGACTACGTCACCGAGGCGCTGCAGGACAAGCTGGCCAAGCGGCCGACTCATGCGGAGAAGCCGTGGATGAAGTTCGCGGGCATCGCCGCCAATG
>CAMBTF010000184.1 GCA_945870545.1 Akkermansia muciniphila | reverse complement strand
GATTCAAGTTCATGCAGCGCCTGGCTGTCGCCTTCAATGACCGTTGGTATGAAATCCCGGTCTTTGATGACGACGTGACCTTGGTAGTCAAAAGAACCGGGCAAACATCCAGCATATCCAGTATCAATCTCGTAAATCGCGGCAAAATGGTCGTTCGCGGAGAGCTCTTCACGGGCGAGGGTGGCATGATCAAGGGGAAACTCCGCATAGGTAGCCCTGACCGCCCTGTGACCGCCGCCGGGGACAAAAAAATCGCGAAGATGTTCGGAGACGTGCTCGAGGGATACCGGTGGATCGAGGTGGAGATCAGCGGAACGGGTGCCTTGCCCGAGGATAATTTCATGACGCTTTACATGGATAATAGCTCCCAAAAGCCATCCTCCGACAGGGAGGGGATGCCGCAGGATTCCTTCGAGGAGCTGATTAAGGGGGAGTAAGCGCGCAGGGGGGCGCCGTCTTATCCGGCGGGCGTTTCTATCTCGATTCCGAGCAGGCATACATCGTCGTCGAAATGATGACCTTCGGAGAAATCGAGGACGCTCTCGAGGATACCGTCCAGCCAGCCTTCGATATTTTTTTCTGGGTCGCCGCCCGCAGCTTGTAGCAGTCGCTTTTCCAGGAATTGCTCACCTGCCTCGTTTTCCGCCTCCAGCACGCCGTCTGTGAACAGAAGGAGCCGCCGGATGCCACCGAGATCGATTTCCCGGCTGCTGTAAACGGCTCCGGGGAGCAGCCCGAGAGCTGGCCCCCTTTCGCTGCGGTCTGTGCAGAGCTGAAGGGAGCGGTCGTCACCCGCGATAACCGGGCCGGGATGGCCGGCGCATGAGCATTCGAGGGTGAGTTCCTCGAGATCGACGATCCCGTAGAACGCGGTGGCAAACATGGTCACGTTCGCCCGCTTGAGGATGGAGGTGAGGCCGGCATTCATGGTGGCGAGAAATTCGGCGGAGTCCCGGCTTTTCAAGTTCTGCGTCGCGAGCAGGCCTCGCAGCATCGAGACGACCAGCGCGGCGCGCACCCCGTGCCCCATCACATCACAGATGAAAATGCCGTAGCGGTCATCGCCCAGGGAAAGCACCTCGAAGAAATCCCCTGCTAGATCAGAGATGGGAAGGTAGCGAGATCCGAACGAGAGGCGGTTGCCGTTTTGGGAAACGACGCAAGGGAAGCCGGTCGTGGCCAGGGCTTGCTGGATCTCATGAGCGAGCTTCACCTCCTCTTCGTAGGATTGGTTTTTCTGCTGGAGTTCGTTGGCCAGTTCCGTCGCCTGCCGCTGTGCCAGCACGAGGGATGTGACATCGCTGGATACACCAAAGGTTCCCTTGATTTCCCCTGATTTGTCCCGCCACGGGAATTTCGAGGTAACCACGAATGTCTCACCGCCCTCTCGCCATGTTTCCCGCTCAAGCTGCTCTGTCATGGCGATGCCCGTCTCGATGATGCGCCTCTCGTCTGCCGCCGCCTTTTCCCAGTGGGCATTGGAGAAGAGATCGCGGTCGTGCTTGCCTAACAGTTCGGCGTTCGATGAAAACCCATGGTATTCGATCATGCCACGGTTCGCCATGACCAACCTCGAATCGAGGTCTTTGAAATAGATCTGCATCGGCACACAGTCGATCAGATCCCGCAGGAGATGACGCTCCTCCTCGATTTGCTCCTCCGCCGCCTTGCGCAGGCTGATATCGATCATTGACCCGGCGATCCGCACCGCATGGCCATCGCGGTCGCGCACGACGGTTCCGCGGATCCTAAGCCAGCGCCATTCGTTGCTACCCGTCTGCACGCGGGCATCGACAGCGAGCGTCTCCGGGCCCTTCGCATCGAGCGCCTGCCCGACAGCCCGGATGAAAGCCGGCTGATCCAGATGGTGGACGGGAAGGTGCGGCGGGAGGAAAAAATTCGGCGCGCTGGAGGCGGTGCATTCTAGGAATTCGAGAATGCGCCGCGAGTAGTGGATTTTCCTTTCGTGGGTCAGCCAGTCCCAGATCCCTTCGTTGGAGGCACGCAGAGCCAGTTCAAGCCTGTCCGCCTCGAGGTTTGGCTGCGTGGATGGATCTGACATGTTTTTCTGCGGTGGATTGACCGGTGCCGACGAATATGGGTGGAATCGCGGACGAAAGCATCAAGAAATATTCTTCCGGCAAACCTTTCCCCGGCCGCGAAACGGGGTTGCCAATCACCGGAAAACGGCTAATAGGGGCGAGATGAAACGTTTCGCACTGTTATCCGTCCTGATTGCCTTCGGTCTTGCCGCCTGCGAGCGTCATGAGTTTGATGGTGAGGAGGGGACAAAGCGCCTGCACGAACACGGCGAGTCTCATGCCGAACACTCCGGGGATGAGGCGGCTCATTGATGCGTTACGCTATCCCGTGCCACGCCGTTCGGCGGTGTGTGTAAGATCAGTTTTCACAGGCGGATAATGAACCAGGATATCGCATTTACTCTACTAGTCGTCCTGCTGACGCTGGTGGCATTTATCCGGGAGTGGGCTCCACCCGACGTGCTCGCGCTCTCCATCCTGTGCCTTCTCGTCGCACTCGGATTGGTCGATATGAAAGACATGTCCTCCGTCTTCCGCAACGAAGCGCCGCTGACCATCGCCGCGCTCTTCGTGATCGGCGGGGCACTGGAAAAATCCGGTGCGGTGGATCAGATCGGACGGCTTCTTCAGCATCGTGTGAAGGGCGGAGTCCGCGCATCCATCTTCGCCTTCTCCGTGGTAGCTACGTTCTTCAGCGCATGGATGAACAACACCGCCATCGTCGCGATCCTTCTGCCGGTCGTTCTCGGCTTCGCCCGCTCGAAGGAGATTCCCGCCTCGAAGCTACTGATTCCGCTTTCCTATTCCTCCATCCTCGGCGGCTGCTGCACGCTAATCGGCACCTCCACCAACCTCCTTGTCAACGGAACCCTGAAGGACATGGGACTGGAGCCGATGTCGATGTTCGCCCTTGCTCCGTTGGGCATACCTCTCGCGATCGCCGGCATCGCTTACATGGTCATCTTCGGGCCGAAGCTGTTGCCCTCGCGCTCATCGATCACAGGTAGCCTTGAGATCGACTTCCGCACCACTCCGCTCCATCACCTCCTTATCGGTGAAGGCTCGCAGCTGGTCGGGAAAAAACTTCTCGACACCCAGCTCGGCAGCCGGGAGGCGGGCATTCATGTGCTTGAAATCCGCCGGCGCGGCGCGCGCCTGATGGTGCCGCTCAGCGAAGTGACCGTGGAGCGCAACGACCGTTTCCTCGTCGCTCTGCACCGCAGGAAAGGCGGGGCGGCGAAAGCGGAGGAGCTATTCCATGATATCGGTGCGCAGGAACTCTCGGTCGTCGATGGCATCGTTTCCGAGCTGGTGGTGCCGGGCGAGTCATCCATCGTCGGGCGGACGCTTGCCGCCTCCGATTTCCGGCAACGCTACAACTGCGTTGTGCTGGCGGTGCACCGCAACGGGCTGAACATCACCAGCCGCATGGCGGAGATCGAGATCGAGCGCGGCGACACCCTGCTCGTCATCACCGCGGTGAACAACCTGCCCGAACTCAAGGCGACCCGCGATTTCGTTCTTACCGACGCGCCGGAGGATAAGCACGGAAGTCCCGCGAAGGTGCCGGTGAACCGCCGTGCCATCATGTTTTCCTGGGGCGTGCTCATCGCGGTGGTGCTGACCGTCACGTTCACTGACATTCTCAACGGCATGGGTCTCGGCATCCCCGCGATTCCCATCCACTATGCCGCGATGGTCGGCGCGCTCGCCCTGCTCTGGTCGGGAATACTCACTCCGCGCGAGGCTTACCAGAGCATCGATTGGCAGGTTCTACTGATGCTTTACGGCCTGCTCGGCCTGGGTATGGCGATGCAGGGAACGGGAACCGCCGATTGGCTGGCGAAACAGATGGTCAACGGTGTGACCGGATTCGTCTCCCCATCCTTGCTGCCCTACGTGATGCTTTGGCTGGTATTCATTTTCACGGTGGTGCTGACCGAGGTGCTCTCGAACAACGCCACCGCCGTGATGATGGTGCCCATCGTCGTCCGCCTAGCGGATGAGATGGGTGTGGATATGTGGCCGTTCATCATGGCTGTCACCGTGGCCGCATCTACTGCCTTCGCCCTGCCCATGGGATACCAGACACACATGATGGTTTACGGCCCCGGCGGATACCGCTTCTCCGATTACCTGCGGACGGGCATCCCTCTCAATATTCTCTGCATCGTGATCGCCTGCCCCATCATCCCGCTGATCTGGCCGTTCTGAGTCGGCAGGTCATTCACCACCCTTGACTTTCCGCCGGGGAAACCGCTTAGAATGCGGGCGTGTCAAAGTGCATTGTTTCGCTCACGTCGGTATTTTTGGGTTTGGGTTTTGCGTATGGCCAGGATTGGTCGCGGGAAGGGGTGGATTTCGGGATGATTGAGAGCCGCGCGCGCGATCTCGCGAACCGGGAATATGTGGCGCCAGACAAAGAATCACTGCCGGAGTGGATGAAGGCGCTGACCTATGACCAATACCGCGACATCCGATTTGATCCGCAAAAGGCGCTGTGGGGCGGGGAGAAGCTGCCGTTCCGCGCGATGTTCTTCCATCCGGGTTACCTATTCCGGGAGCCGGTCGGGATCAACGAGTTCACAGACACGCACCGCCAGCGCGTCCGGCTTTCCGAGGCGTTTTTCAATTATGGACCGTTGATTGAAAATCATGGTGAGTTACCGGCGGATGGTGGGTTTGCAGGGTTAC
>CAMBTF010000183.1 GCA_945870545.1 Akkermansia muciniphila | reverse complement strand
GAGGTCGGAATCGGTGGAGAGGATGAGGGTGGATTGTTTGCCGATGGTTTTGCGGTACATCTCCATGGTCTTGATGAACTCGTAGAGATCGGCGGCTTTGGGGTTCTGGCCGTAGATGCGGGCGGCTTTGCTCTCGCCTTCGGAGCTGGATTACAAGGACAAGGCGATCTGCTGGCATGGTTATTTCCGCCGCTCTGGCGCATGGCTTCATGCCGGAAGGAGGTAACGTGATCTTGCTCCGTATTGGTAGAAAATTCTTTCGCCATCCGCCGATCACAGCGATGGGATTTCGCGGGCTGGGAGAGCGGTGATGTGGTCATCTAGTGCGAAGCGGAGTTCGCCCGGATGGAGCACGTAGAGATGGTCGAGGTGGAGGTCTTGCATGGCGATGCGCATCGACTTGGTAGTGCGCGGGGATTCGGAAAGTTTCATTTCGAAACCGATCCGTTTGCCGTCGGTGATGGCGAGTAGATCGAGTTCTGCGCCCGATTGGGTCTGCCAGAAAAATGCCTGATCCGGCCTCAGGTGGGCGAGAATCTGCTCCAGCACAAAACCCTCCCATGACGCGCCGACCGATGGATGCAGGCTCAGCGCGGCATCGTCCGGTATGCCGAGCAGGGCATGGAGCACTCCGCTGTCACGGAGGTAGATTTTTGGCGATTTCCGCTGTCTTTTTCCGATGTTTTCAAACCACGGCTGCAGACGTCGGATGACGAAGGAGTCTTCGAGGATGTCGAGATGGTTGGCGATGGCGGTACGGCTGCGGTTGAGCGAATGCCCGAGTTCGGAGACATTCAGGAGTTTGCCATGGAGATGAGCACACATCATCCAGAGCCGCCTTAGCTCAGTGGCGGGTATCCTCACTCCGTATTGCGGGAGGTCGCGCAGAAGGAAGGTTTCGACAAAATCCTTCCGCCAAGAGAGGGATTGTGGATCGTCGGGTGCGAGGAAGGAATCCGGGAAGCCGCCGCGGCTCCAGAGGCGTTTGAGGGTTTCTGTGCCGGTCTCATCGAGGCGGAATCCCTGCATCGGGATCAGATGAATGCGCCCGGCTAAGGACTCGGAGATGCCTGTGACAAGCTCGGGAGCCGCGCTGCCGAGGAGCAGGAAGCGACGGTTTTTTCGTGTCCGTCGGTCATCGTCTACCAGCACGCGAAGGACGGGATACAGGGCGGGGACGAGTTGCGCCTCGTCGAGGATGATCAGACCTTCCAAGGGCGCGAGCACAAGTTTCGGATTCCGGAATGCGGCCGCGACCTCCGGATCCTGCATATCGAAAAACGTAGCCTCGGACTCATCGCCGATCTGCCGTGCGAGTGTGGTTTTGCCGCACTGGCGCGGTCCCAGCAGGGCAGTGACTGGGTTGTGGATTAGGGATCGGCGAATCTCCTCTTTCAATGAATTCCGCGAAATCATTCTAGTAAAATGACTTTTTGAAATGCGATCTACAAGGTTAAAATTTCACGCCCTATTTTAGAGCCATCCAGCTAGGGAGAAAGTCGAACGTGCGAATCTTTTGAGTCCCGGCAGGGACGGCCCGAGAGTAGCCGGGGGTGGAGTGAAACGGGAACCCCCGGACATATCGCGCATGCAATTACGGGCAAGGAAGAGACTCCGCCACACAATCCTCTCCCGTCGCAGCCCGCCAAGGGTATGGTAGGTTTCCGGCTTCCCCCTTCGCTCTCCGAGCTACGGAGGACAGGTCGTCGATGCGCGTGAGGAGCGGACTTTACCGCTCGCCGCATTTCTCCAACGACCAGAGTACCCCGCATTCCGCTGCCCTGCATACGGGGCTACGATCTGGACACACCTCCGGTGTTCAAGACGTCAATCTTTTCCCTAGCTGGATGACCCTGCGCCCTATTCTGCAGAGAGGGGCGTCGCATCCGAGGATTTCAGGAACTTGTAGATTTCTGAATCGGTGGAGAGGATGAGGGTGGATTGTTTGCCGATGGTTTTGCGGTACATCTCCATGGTCTTGATGAATTCGTAGAGATCGGCGGCTTTGGGGTTCTGGCCGTAGGCGCGGGCGTAGATTTTCGAGGCCTCGGCGTCGGCCTGGCCGCGGATGGTCTGGACTTGCTTGTAGGCCTCGGAGGAAATGCCGTTGAGGTCGCGTTCCTTGTCACCGAGGATGCGGGCGGCCTCGCCTTCGCCCTCGGAGCGGAATTTCGAGGCGATCTGCTGGCGCTCGGAAGTCATGCGTCCGTAGATTTTCTCGACGACGGAGGGGTTGTAGTTGATGCGCTTGAAACGGACATCGAGCAGCTCGATGCCGAGTTGTCTGAGCTTGGGGGCGGCATCGGCCATGATCTCGTCTTCCAGGACATTGCGACCTTTGCGGATTTTCGGGAGGACGCCGATGTTTCCGGATTGGCCGTCGGTCATTTCCTCAAGGGTTTCGTCTTTTAAGGGCGTGCGGTCCTTGTCGGTGCGGACGATCTCGATGAGATCGTGTTTACCGACGATGCTGCGGGTGGCGGAGCCGATGATGTCCTCGATGCGGGATGAGGCGGAGCGCTCGTTGCGGAGGCGGCGGAAATATTCGAGCGGGTCGGTGATGCGCCAGCGGCCGAAGCAATCGACGGCGATGTAGAGCTTGTCCTTGGTGGGCATCTCGGTGCGGTTGCCGTCCCACGGGAGGATGTTTTTCGGGATACGGTTCACCACCTGGATGAACGGTTTCTTGAAATGAAGGCCGGGCTCGGTGATCGGTTTTCCCTGCGGCTCGCCGAACTGGGTGATGATGACCTGCTCGACGGGCGAGACCGTGTAGGAGCAGACATAGAAAACAAATACGATGGCGGCGATGGCCATCATGGCGATAGTGATGCTGAGGCGCTTCATAAGAAAATTGTAAACTTTAAATTTTAAGCTCTAAGGAAGACTTATTGCTTCGTGTCTAGGTTGAGGAGGGGGAGGATGCCTTTGGCTTCTTCGTCTAGGATGATGGTTTTACCGAGGCGAGGCAGGATTTCGGACATGGTTTCCAGGTAAAGGCGGCGGCGGGTGATTTCCGGGGCGGCGGTGTATTCCACGAGCAGGGCCTCGAAGGAAGCGACATCGCCCTCGGCCTCGTTGACGCGTTTTTTGGCGTAGCCTTCGGCGGCGGAGATCATGCGGTCGGCCTCGCCGCGGGCGCGGGGGATTTCCTTGTTGTATTCACCGTTGGCGACGTTGATCGCGGTTTCTTTGTCTTGCTGGGCTTGGTTGACGGCGTTGAAGGAGGATTGCACGGCTCGCGGCGGGTTTACGTCCTTGAGTTGCACTTGCTCGATGCGCAGTCCCATTGCGTAGGAGGTGGCGGCGGCTTGGAGCTTGGCCGTAGCGACCGCCTCGATTTCCTGACGGCCAACAGTGATGACCTCATCCACCGTCCGGTCGCCGACGATCTCGCGCACGACGCTTTCGGAAAGGTGACGCAAGGTCGCGTCTGGCTCGCGGACGGCGAAGAGATAGAGTTCGGGATCGTCGATGCGGTATTGCACGACCCACTCGACAAGGGCGGCGTTGAGGTCGCCGGTGACCATGGATTTTTCCAGTTCCTGCTCGCTGGGATCGGAGAACTGCCAGTCGTTGGTTGCCCCCTCGGTGCCGTAACCGAACTCCTGCTTGAGCTGGCGCTCGACCTCGACATTGAGGGTTCTATCGATACCGTAGGGCAGCTTGAAATGGAGTCCCGGCCCTTTGGCGTCGATGGGTTTTCCAAAGCGCAGCACCACTGCCTGCGAATCGGCGGAGACGGTGTAGAAGCTGGTGAAAATCCCGACGACGATGATTAAGCCGATCACTGCGAGGCGGGCGACCGTGAAATTGATGTTGCGAAGTTGTGCCATGGGGAAAGGCGTAGCCCATGCGCAGCCGATGACAAAGCGCAATCGGTCTTCTGATTTGCAAATCAAAATGGTCTATTGACTCGGTCTTCTGTGAGAGATAAAATGTATCACATGAAGACAGCGACCGTCAGAGAGTTGCGGAATGAATTCCCCCGCATTGAAGCTTGGGTTCACGAGGGCGAGTCCATCAACATTAGCAAGCGCGGCAAGGTGATTGCGACGCTCGTTCCCGCGCTAGGAAACAATTTTTCGCATCCGCGCCCGCCCAAAGTGGACATCATGGCCAGACTGCGGGAAACGTGGGGAGGACGCGTTTTCAGCATGGAGGAAGTGGCCGCCATGCGTGCGGATGAACTGGCTGATGATCCGGGTTGATGAAGGCTTACCCGGACACCTCATTCCTTTGCGCCTTGTATCGGCTTCAGGCGAATTCCACGGAAGCCGCGGCGTATTTTGCCGCCATGCCGGGATCGTTGGAGGTCACGACCCTGCTGCTCTACGAGTTCAGGCAAGCCGTGAGGTTCCAAATCAGACTGCACCGCCATGATCCCTCCAAAGGCTACCCGCGTGCGGAAGGGAACAAAATGCTGGCGGACTTGAAGTCTGATTTGATCAGTGGCGCGGTCACTACCATTCCCGCTCCCTGGCAGCAGATCCATCTCGCGGCCGAGCGTCTCAGCGAGCTTTACACCGATGCCAGCGGTCACCGATCCAAGGATATCCTCCATGTTGCCACGGCGATAGAGCTGGGTGTCAAAGAGTTCCTCACCTTCGATGGTAACCAAAAAAAGCTGGCCGAGGCGGAGGGATTTGTAGTGCCAATCTGATCGGCAAGAGAATAAGGTCGATCACCCGCGCTACCTTGGAGGTTGACGCGGGGAGCGGGCGGCGGCATGGGTTTGTGCATGAAAAGCCTTTTGTT
>CAMBTF010000182.1 GCA_945870545.1 Akkermansia muciniphila | reverse complement strand
CTGCGAGGTGAGATCGAGCTCGGCGCGCGTGGCGGTGAGGGTTTCGAGGCCGAGGGATTCGGCCTTGCGGACGAGGGCGGAGCCAACCATGCCGCGGTGGCCAGAGATGAAGGTTTTCATAGATAAATGCTGAAATGCTGAAATGCTGAAATGCTGAAAAGCTGAAATGCTGAAATGGAGATCAGGCGAAGCGCTTGATTAGTTTCTCCGCTGCAACGAGCGCCATGCCGGTGACTTGATCCATGTTGTAGTAGCGGTAGGTGGCGAGGCGGCCGATGAAGGTTGTGTTCGTTTCGGCGGCGGCGAGAGCGGCGTAGCGTTGGTAGGCGGCGGCGGCGTCGGGCGCTGGGATGGGGTAGTAGGCTTCCTTGGAGGCGTCCCAGTCGTCGGGGAATTCGCGGACGATGGTAGTGGCGTCGATGTTTTGCCCGGTGGCGTGCTTGATCTCGACGATGCGGGTGAAGGGCACGTCTTTGCCCGGGTAGTTCACCTGCATGGCGGGCTGCCAGAAGCCGGGCTTTTTGGAAATGCTTTCGCGCGGGACGAGTTCGGCGGCGGTGAAGGATTCGTGCTCGAAGCGGAGGGAGCGGTAAGGCAGCGGGCCGAATTTCCTGCCGAAGTATTCATCGATCGCTCCGCTAAAAATCAGGTGGTCGTGGGGGAAGCGTTCGCGTGCCTCGGCGAAATCAGTGTTGAGGTGAAGCGTGGTGTTTGGGCTGGCGGCGAGGATGTTTTCGAGCATCCGGGTGTAGCCCTTGTCGGGAAGCGCTTGGAAGGATTCGGAAAGGTAGCGGTCGTCGCGGTTCGTGCGGATGGGGATGCGGCCGCAGACGGAGGGGTCGAGATCGCGCGGGTGGCGCTTCCATTGTTTCAGCGTGTAGCCTTCGAAAAACAGTTCGTAGAGACGCGGGCCGACCTGGGAGAGGATGGCTTCCTCGGAATTTTTCGGAGCGGGGATAATGAGGCGGTTTTCGGCGAGGTAGCGTTCGAATTCCGCCGTGGTCGCCGGTTTCCCGATGAGTTCCTCGAAGGTGTTGAGGTTGATGGGGAAGGGCCAGAATTTCCCCTCGGTGAAGGATTGGATCGTGTAATCGACGGGGTGCCAGCCGGTGAATGTGGAGAGGTAGTTGAGGACGCGCTCGGAGTTGGTGCGGAAATAGTGCGGGCCATAATTATGGATCAGGACGCCGGCCTTGTCGTGGGAGTCGTGAGCGTTCCCCGCGAGGTGCGGGCGGCGGTCAACGATCGTGCAGACGTGTCCCGCATGGGCGAGCCGGTGAGCGGCGACCAGTCCCGAAAATCCGGCGCCGACGATGAGGAAACGCATTGTGGTAAATCTGAAACGCTGAAATCTGAAACGCTGAAATGCATTTCAGTATGTCAGGCTTTCAGCTTTTCAGCTTTTATTTCAAGACGCTACCGCCCTTGGTCGATTTTCCCATTATTTCGGGAAAAAACCTACGGGTGGATGTGGGTTGTGGGTTGGGTGCTCCGGCGCGCGGAGAAGCCGGGGCGATAAAGAAGCGGACGGGCGTTTAGTTCAATAAAAAATGAACGATTAAAAGTTGGGGATCGGTTTGCTGGGTGTGAGGATGGAAAAAAGATCGAGATCGACGGGCTGGATCTGGCCGAGGAATTCGAGGAGCACCTTGACCCGCTCGGTGGCTGGGGCGACGCTACGTATGATGCCTTTCATACCTTGGAAGGGACCGGTGGCGACCTCCACCTCGTCGCCGACAGAAATGGAGGGCGCGATGGTAATCATTTCCTCCTCGCCTTCCCCGCCGGCTTGCTCGCGCACCTGGCGGATCAGGTTGCGCACCATGGCATCGGGCACATCGGGGATCTCCGTGCCGAAGCGGACGAGACCGCGCACGCCTTGGCAAAAGGTCACCGCGCGCTCCATTTCCTCGCGGTCGAATTTTGCGAGCAGATACCCAGGAAAAAGGGGCTCCAGCCACCAGATTTTCCCGCGCCGCGTCGCCTTGCGGTATCTGACGCGCGGACAAAAGACCTCCACATTTTCTAGTTCCCGCAGGTGCTTCGCGGCGATGTGCTCCCGCTTCGTCTGCGTGCGGACGCAGTACCAGCGGAGCTTGTCTGTTTCGCAAAGTGTCATTGGCCGAGGAGCTTCTGCAAGATCGGCAGCATCTGGCTGCCGCGTTTCATCCATGATTCGAGGCGCTCGATGCGGTCCAGGAAAAATTCCCTTTCCTGCGGATCGTCGCTCAGGTTCGCCGTCTCTATGATGGACTGGAGCTTGGTTTTCCCGCTGTCGAGGTGCGGGCGCACCTGCTCCCGGATGAATCCCCCGACCAGCCTCTTCAAATCAATGGCCGGCTCGTAATATGTCCGCCGGTCGCCGTTTCCGGACGCCTCGCGCACCGCGCCCAGAGTCCGCAGAGTCCGCAAACCTTGGCTCGCCGAGCCTTTCGATATTCCCAGATAAAGCACGAGATCATCCAGCGAGAGGGGTTTGGTGGAAATGAACAGTAGTCCGTATATTTCCCCCAGTGATCTGGGCAATCCCAGCACCTTCACGCCATCCACAAAAAAATCCACCATCTGCCGCTGCAAGCTCGTAAGCTCTACAACATGAGTTCCGGCTTGAGGCGACGGCGAATTCACGACGTCTACTTATCGCGGAAAACCTGGCTGTTCAAGTTTTTTTGAACTAAATGATGATCCATTCGGAAACGCCGGCAAAATGGGTATCTCACCGCGCAGCAGCGCATAGCCCGGCTTGAGCGTGTCGAAAATAACTTGGAGACGTTTGCCATAAGGCGCGAAAGCACTTTTCATCGCGTTGATGTTGAGCTTTTCCAGATCGGCGAGGCTGAGGTCGAAAAGCTCCGTCGCGAGGAGGGTTTCCTTGGTCATGGTGGTGTCGCTCATCAGGCGGTCGTCGGTGTTGAGGCAGACGCGGAAGCCGTTGCGGAAAAACAGGCCGAAGGGATGCTGCGTGAGGTCGTGGCAGGCTCCGGTGTGGAGGTTCGAGTAAAGGCACATTTCCAGCGGGATGCGGCAGTCGAGCACGTATTGGGCGAGCGTGCCGAGCTTGAGCGAGCCGTCGTCCATGACGAGGATGTCGTCCCGCAGCCGCGTGGCATGGCCGAGTCGGTGGGCGCCGCAGTATTGCAAAGCCTGCCAGATCGACTCCAGCCCGAAGGCCTCGCCGGCGTGAATGGTGATGTGGAAATTGGCACGCTGAACCGCGTGGAAGGCATCGACGTGCTTTTTCGGAGGAAAGCCGGATTCGTCGCCCGCGAGGTCGAAGCCGACCACGCCCGCCTCGCGCCAGCGGATGGCGAGCTCGGCCGCCACCATGGAATCGCTGCGGTGGCGGAGGGCGCAGATGATAAGCCCCCATTTCACGCCGAAGTCCTTTTCGCCGCGGCGCAGGCCAGCGAGCACGGCGTTCACCACCTCGTCCTGCGAGAGGCCGCCCTCGGTGTGCAGTAGCGGCGCGAAGCGGACTTCCGCATAGACCACGCCGTCCTCATGCATGTCCTCGATGAACTCGTAGGCCACCCTTTCCAGCGCGGATTTCGACTGCATCACGCCGCAGGTATGCGCGAAACCCTCCAGATACTCCGGCAAATTTCCGCGTTGCGCCCCGCGATGGAACCACGCCGCCAGCTCGCCCGCGTCCTCCGTCGGCAAGCCTTTGTATCCATTCTCCCGCGCCAGCTCGATCACGGTCGCAGGCCGCAGCCCGCCGTCGAGATGCTCGTGCAGCAAGACCTTCGGCAGTCTCTTGAATTCCAGCGCCGCCACCAGATCCTTGCCCTTCAATGCCGTGAGATCCGCTTCATCCATGCACCTACTCCTAGCAGAAACCGGGCAAACCGGAAGAGCGATCACGCGGTTCCTGGATGGGGAAGCACACGCGCCCCCGCGTGTCGCGGAGCGCGCCCTCGCGGTCCGCTGGCTGGAAAGATCATGCGAGTTTCCTCAGGATTCTCCTTGACGCACCCCACGCCCGAGCCTAAATCCGCCGCCCGTTTCGAAACAATCCTCTCCCACCATGGCCAACGCACAAGTCATCCTCAAAGAAAAAATCGAAGGCCTTGGAGCCGAAGCCGATGTCGTCAAAGTCCGCGCCGGATACGCCCGCAACTACCTCGTCCCACAAGGCAAGGCATACGAAGCGACCAAGGCAAACCTCCGCCACGTCGAAGCCCTCAAGACCAGCCGTGCCCAACGCGAAGCCGAGGAAATCGTCGTCGCCCAGGAGCTCGCCACCAAGATCGGCAAGCTCAAGCCGTCCTTCACCCTTTCCACCGGCCAAGGCGGCAAGGCGTTCGGCTCTGTCACCAACATGGACATCCACAAGGAACTCGAAGCCGCTGGCATCTCCATCGACCGCCACTCCATCCAGCTCGACAAGCCGATCAAGAAATCCGGCAAGACCGCCGTGGAGATCAAGCTCAACCCGCAGGTCACCGCGACCCTCACCATCACCGTCGATGCGGGCGATGTGACGGAAGAGGACTGAAACTTTAAGTTTTAAACTTTAAACCTCAATGAAGAGGCCGGTTCCGAAAGGGATCGGCCTTTTTATTTTCCGTGGCTGGGACTTGTAGTCCCAGTCCGTCGCGGGGACATCCTGTCCCCGGTCTTTCTTCTTCCTTGGAGTTTAGGGTTTAAAATTTAAAGTTTCCGGCAGGATGATCCCGGCGAGAAAATTGATGTATGAGGTTTCCCAGCCGTTGCGGCAGTATCTCTATCGCTTCGATCGGCTGCGGGATATTCCCCGCGTTTATTCGGAG
>CAMBTF010000181.1 GCA_945870545.1 Akkermansia muciniphila | reverse complement strand
CCGGGCGTGCCTTTGGTAAGGTCGTATTCCTTGTCGCGGGTGGTGCCGCCGACGGTGAAACGCTTGGCCATCACGTTGCCGTCTTTGCCGTCGCGGTAGATCATGGAGTAGATCAGATCCTCGTCCTTGCGGAAAACGGCGACCCGCAGTGGGCGCGGGCCGACGAAGAATTTCTCGGCGACCTTGATGATCTTCATCTTGCCGTCGGCGGTGAACACGATCACGTCGTCGAGCATGGAGCATTTCTCCAGCGGTTCCTCTTTCTTGAGGCCGGTGCCGGCGAAGCCGTTCTTCGCGTCGAGGTAAAGGGTCTCGGTGGCGGCGGCGACCTGGGTGCGGTCCACGCGGTCGAAGCTGGAAATCTCGGTGAGGCGCTGGCGGTCTTTGCCGTATTTTTTCCCGAGCTGCTCGTACCAGCGGATCGTGAATTTCGTGAGCTGCTTGAGGTTTTTCTCGGTCTCGTCGATCTCCGCCTCGATGGCGCGGATCTCCTCGTCGGCCTTGAAGGAATTGAATTTCGAAATGCGCTTGATGCGGATCTCTGTGAGGCGGACGAGGTCGTCCTCGGTAACCTCGCGTTTTAGGAGCTTCTTGAAAGGCGCGAGGCCGTCGTCGATGGCCTTGAGCACGGCTTCCCAGGTTTCGCATTCCTCGATGTCGCGGTAGATGCGGTTTTCGATGAAAATTTTCTCCAGCGAGGAGAAGTGCCATTTGTCGCCGAGCTCGTTGAGGCGGATTTCCAGCTCCATGCCGAGCAGGACTTTCGTGAAATCCGTGGTGCGGCGGAGGATTTCCGTGGCACCGAGGAAGGCGGGTTTGCCATCGACGATGACCCCGGCGTTGGGCGAGATGCTGAGCTCGCAATCGGTGAAGGCGTAGAGCGCGTCGCGCATGGTTTCCGGATCGGCTCCCGGCGTGAGATAGACTAGGATGTCGGCGTGGGCGGCGGTGTTGTCCTCGATCTTCTGGATCTTGATCTTGTTCTTGTCGGCGGCGGCGACGATGGAATCCATGACCCCGCCGGTGGTGGTGCCGAAGGGGATTTCCGTGATGCGGAGAATGCCTTTTTTCTCGATGTCGATGCGGGCACGGACGCGGATTTTCCCGCCGCGCAGGCCGTCGCGGTAATCGCTGGCGTCCATGATCCCGCCGGTGGGGAAATCGGGCACAAGCTCAAAAGGTTCCTTCCGCAGATGGGCGATGGCGGCGGTGACGAGCTCATTGAAATTATGGGGCAAAATCTTGCACGCGAGGCCGACGGCGATGCCCTCCACGCCCTGCGCGAGGAGCAGCGGGAATTTCATCGGCAGGGTCAGCGGCTCCTGATTGCGACCGTCGTAGGAGGGCAGCCATTTCGTGGTTTTGGGGTTGAAAGCGACCTCCAGAGCGAACTTCGTGAGCCGCGCCTCGATGTAACGCGGGGCGGCCGCGCCGTCGCCGGTGAGGGTGTTTCCCCAGTTCCCCTGGCAGTCGATCATCAGGTCTTTCTGGCCGAGCTGCACCATCGCGTCGCCGATTGATTGGTCGCCGTGCGGATGGTATTTCATCGTGTTGCCGACGACGTTGGCGACCTTGTTGTAGCGGCCGTCATCCAGCTCCCGCATGGAGTGGAGAATGCGGCGCTGGACGGGCTTGAGGCCGTCGTGGAGGTGCGGGACCGCCCTTTCCAGGATCACGTAGCTGGCGTAATCGAGGAAATAATCGGAATACATCGCGCCCAGCGAGGCGTGTTGGTCCGGTGTGTTGCTCATGTCTACCTGTGCTAGTGGACGCGCCGCCGCCGCGCAAGCACGGCGTTACAGGAATATCCGGAATTACCGGGAAGAAGAAAAAACCGAAACCCACGAGCTACGAAGGGTGTTGGGATGTTTTTTCAGTTCATGCCAATTATTCGGAATAGCAGGATGGGAAAAACCCTCATAGAGTCGATGTATGAGTGAGTTTACAGAACTGGTGGATGCCCACTATCAGCCTCTCTATCGGTTTGGGTATTCCCTGACCCGATGTCCTGAGCGTGCCGCCGATCTGGTGCAGGAGACATTCTGCATCTGGGCGGAAAAGAATGCGCAGCTGAAGGATCGTAGCAAGGCGAAGAGCTGGCTATTCACCACCCTGCACCGCGAGTTTTTGGGTCAGCGCAGAAAGCTGGCTAGGTTTTCCGACGAACCGCTGGACGAGGGAGTCGCGGCGGAATCCGCCCCCGATGATGGCGCCGACCGCCAGATGGACGGCCACAGGGCGGTCGAACTGCTGGGTGAGATGGATGAGATGTATCGTGCTCCGCTCGCGCTGTTTTATCTCCAGCAACACAGTTACAAGGAGATCGCAGAAATTCTCGACGTGCCGATCGGCACTGTGATGTCGCGGCTTTCGCGCGGTAAAGATATGCTCCGCAAACGGATGGTTGCCGAGCCTTCGAGTGGCCCTAAAAATTTAGTGGATGTGAACCCCGAATTGTTTCAAAAGAAAAATGGATAAGGAAAGAGCTAGATTCGTATTGCGTAGTTTCCGTCCCGATGGAGCGGACACACAAGACGTGGATTTCGCGGAAGCGCTGCATCTTGCGACCAGTGACCGTGAACTTGGCGAGTGGCTGATGCGTGAGCGTGCCTTTGATGCTGAGTTCGCGGAAGCGCTCGCACGAGTTGAACTGCCTGAAGGGCTGCGCGAGAAGGTGTTTCTGGCGATGGTCAAGGACGGTGGCGGGTTCCCAAACGCAGACTCGAAAATGGATGAGATGATGATCGCCTCCATTGCGGAGATCCGGATTCCGGAAAGCTTGCGGGGCAGGGTGATCGAAGCCATGGAACACACATCAAAGATTGAGCGCGGTAATTTCGGCTGGAAACGCGTGGGGATACCGATTGCTGCTGCGGCAGGTATCGCCCTGGCGTTTTTCATGTGGGACACGGATGAACCCGATGCTAGGGTCGCAAAAAACCTATCTAACACCATACCGGTTGAGGCGGTGCAGGCGGGTTTTGTCCGGCTTTTCGAATCACCCCTGTTCAGTCTCGATGAGGAAATACAGGAGATGCCTCACCTCCTTTCCTATCTTAGGGATAAAGGTTTGCCTTGCGGTGGGGGCTACCTGCCGCCGGGTCTTGTCGGTGTCAAGGGTCTCGGCTGCCGCGAGCTTGTGATCGATGGTAAGCGTGGCTCGCTGATCTGTTTCGATACCGAAAAGGGAACCGTTCACCTCGTTATCTTCCAACGCTCTGACGTTCGAGGAGAGTTACCGGACATCGAGCATCCTGTAATTGAGCAGTCCGGTGACTGGGCTAGAGCCAGTTGGCGGAAAGAAAAATACGCCTTTTCGCTGATGGCTGTCAGCGATAAGGATTCCATCGCACGGTTTTTCTGAAAATCACATCGATGCGAGGACACTGTCCATCGCGTCGATGAGTGCCTGCATCGTCGCTTCGGTTTCGTTGCCCATGTTCGAGATGCGGAAGGTCGTGCCCTTGATCTTGCCATAGCCGCCGTTGATGAGGAAATGGTGCTTCGTCTTGAGCGTTTTGATGAAGGCGGAGAGATCGAGGGTATCTGGGGTGGCAAAGCAGGTTAGAGCGAAGGAGCGGCGGCCTTCCGGAGCGAAGAGTGGGAAGCCGTGTTTCGCGCCCCATGCGCGGATCATCGCATTGGTCTGCGCGTGACGCGCCTTGCGGGCGGCGAAGCCTTCCTTGGCGATCTCGCCGAGGATGTATTGCAGTCCGAAAAGTAGTGAGATGGCGGGCGTGGTCGGCGTGTTGTTCGCCGCGTCGTTTTTCGCGAACTCGATGAAATCGAAATAGTAGCCGCGATTCGGGATATTCTTGGCGCGCTCCATCGCAGCCTCGGAAACGGAGAATACCGCGAGCCCGGGCGGTAGGGCGAGCGCCTTCTGCACACCGGCGAGGCAGACATCGATGCCGTGCTTGTCCATGTCGATATCGACGGTGGAGAGGGAGGAAACGCTATCCACGATCAGCATCGTGTCGGGAAAGGATTTTACTACGGCACAGATGCCTTCGAGGTCGTTGAGGACACCGGTGGAAGTTTCCGAATGGATGAAGGTGACCGTGTCGAAACCGCCTTCGGAAAGTTTTGCACGGACGCTTTCGGGGTCGATCGCTTCGCCCCATTCGACCTGAATGGCCTCGGCCTCGAAGCCGCATTTTTTTGCGACATCGATCCACTTATCCGAGAACGCACCGCAGCAGAGGCAGAGTACTTTTTTGCGGGCGAGGTTGCGCAGGGCGCCTTCCATGACTCCCCAAGCTGAGGATGTGGAAAGAAACACCGGGCGGGTGGTGCCAAAAATTTCTTTCAGGCCGGGCTGGAGTGAGGCGTAGAGATCCTCGAAATCCTTGCCGCGGTGGCCGATCATGGTGTGGGACATGGCCGCGAAGGTTTCTGGGGAAACATCGACGGGACCGGGATTGAAAAGCTTGGGTGTCATAGGGGTAAATGCTGAAAACTGAAAACTGAAAGGCTGAAATCAGAGGAGGTTGTAGGATTTGAGGAGGGCACGGAGAGCGGTTAGGTTGTCGTTGGACATCGGTGCGAGGGGGAGGCGTAGTTCGTCGGAGCAGTGGCCTTGGAGGGAAACGGCGGTTTTGATGGGGACGGGGTTCACGTCGAGTGACATCAGGCCGCGCATGAGTGGGTAGTATTGCTTTTGCAGCACGAGCGCCTCGGCGAACTCGCCTGCAAGACAATGGCCGACGAGTTTCGACATCACATCGGGGATGAGGTTCGAGGCCACGGAGACGAGGCCGTTTGCGCCACAGGA
>CAMBTF010000180.1 GCA_945870545.1 Akkermansia muciniphila | reverse complement strand
CCCGGTGGAAACGTGCGCGGCGGTCATTACCAGCCCGTCTTCCGAAACAATCACGCCGCTGCCGGAGCCATCGCCGAGATCGATGCAAACGGTGGCGGTCTGCGCCTTGGGAATCGCGGCGAGCAGGGCGTCCTGCATGGTATTGAGGTCGGCGCGCGATCCCGGGGCTTTTTTGGCATTCACCGGAAACGCGGAAAGTGGCGCGAGGCAGGCTGCGGCGATGAGGAAATGGGCTAGCGGTTTTTTCATGTTACCGTTCTAAAATCTCCACCTCATATCCGTCGGGATCGGTGACGAAGGCCATTTTCGTCCCACCGCCGGTGAATTTCTCCCGCCAGCCGGATGGCCAGATCTCGATACCCGCTTTCTCGACCGCGTCGCAATACCCCACGATGTCATCGACGCCTAGGCAGGTGTGCATCAGATCCTCCGGGCAGGTGGCGGTGTAATCAGCGGACCACGTGAGTTCCAGAAATACGTCGTTGCCCTCCAGTTCCATGAAAGCGAGCTTGTTGCCTTGCGGAGAGTCCTTTCTTTTGCCAAGCTTGTACCCGAGCCTTTCGTAAAACGCGATGGAATCCTCCAAACTTTTCACTCGGATGCGTGTATGCAAAAACCTGATTACCATACGCCAACCCTGAACCAAAACCCGCCACCCCGCAAGCCCCGCCATGGAATTCACCGAAATTGACCGTGATGATTATTGCAACCTACTCATGGAGATTCACCGCACCCACATGCCTTACGGGATGTTCGGAAAGGAAAAATACCCGCCAAACGGGGTCCCGCTCTGCGACCTCCCCGAGGAATACCTGCTTTGGTTCAAGCAACGCTCCTTCCCCAAAGGCCGCCTCGGCGAACTCATGGCCCATGTCTGCGAGATCAAGGAACTCGGCATGGACTCCGTCTTCGACCCCTTCCGGAAAGCGAACGGCGGGCGGACGAAACTCTAAATTTTAAACTTTAAACTCAAATGAAGAGGCGGATCGACAGCCTCTTCTCTTCCTTAAGGTTTAAATTTTAGAGTTTAAAGTTTCAGACCAGCCCGTCCTTCCGCGCCTGCTTCCAATACGCGTATTCGGAGCGGTTGAAATCGACGTATTCGGGCGATAAGTCGCTGGAATACATCGTGTAGGTTGCCTCGCCCTGATTGAGATCAATGTCGATGGTGAACTCCGGTGCGGCCACGACTTCCCGGAGCGCGTCCATCGGTGTCTCCGCCTGGAGGCCGCCGAGGCAGGCGGCTTTCCCGCTGATGAAAATATCGATCAGCTCCTCGCGGATCCGCGCCCGCGAGTAGCCGACGGCGTGGATGATGCGTCCCCAGTTCGGATCGCCGCCGTTCCATGAGGATTTCACCAGCGCGCTTTTGCAAACGGCCTCGGCGACCTTTTTCGCATCGAGATGGGTGCGCGCGCCCTTGACGTTCACGGTCACGAATTTGGTCACCCGCTCGCCGTCGCGGACCACCGCTTTCGCGAGCTCCAGCATCACCCATTTCAGAGCATCGCGGAACTGTTTGCAGGCGGTGCCGTTGCGGCGGGCGGCGGTCATACCGCTGGCACCGTTCGCGAGCACGATCACCGTGTCGTTGGTACTCATGTCGCCGTCGATGGTGATGCGGTTAAAGCTTTCCTCCACGGATTCCTGGACGGCGCGCTGGAGGCAGTCGTGGGAGAGGTTCGCGTCGGTGGTGATGAAGCACAGCATCGTGGCCATGCTCGGCGAGATCATGCCCGCTCCCTTCACGCAGCCGCCGATGCGCACCCGGTGCTCGCCGATGTCGAACGAGATCGCGACCTCCTTTTCATGCGTGTCGCTGGTGATGATCGCCCGTGCAAAATCGTTGCCCTTTTTCGCGGCGAGCCCCTCCACGAGCTTCGGTATGTTCGGCGTGATCCGCGTCATTGGCATCGGTAGGCCGATCACCCCCGTGGAGCATACGCCGATCTCCGTCCGTTTCAGGCTCAGTCCTTTCGCTGCCTCCTCGCACATGGCGGTGGCGTCCTGGATGCCGCGCAGGCCGGTGCAGGCGTTGGCGTTGCCGGAGTTCACGATCACCGCCCGCAGGCTGCCTTTGCGCAGGTGGCTTTGCGAAACCCTGACCGGTGCGGCCTTCACCTTGTTCGTGGTGAACGTCCCGGCGGAAACGCATTTCGTCTCCGAAACCAGCAAGGCGAGATCCAAGCGGTCGCTCGCAGGGTTTTTGATGCCGCAGCTGATCGCGGAAAGGAGGAAGCCCTTCGCCGCGCCCACGCCGCCTTTGATTTTTGTAATCGGAAAATCCATACCCACCGAACGACAGACAGAGTAACGACCCCGCGCACCCGCGCACAAGCAATTCCTCCGCAAACACCAGATGCAGCTCGAATCCTATCCGATCACCCGCCCCCAGATCGCCTTCAGGTAGCGCGACTCGGGGTAGTTTGAGAGCGTCGGATGATCCCCGCCGGCGCCCGTGCGGTCGAAGACCTGGAGCCGCTTGTCCTGGCGGTGGATCACGTTGGTGACGATGTTTTCAAAAGCCTCCACGCCGAGCTGCCCGGAACACGAGCAGGTCACCATCACGCCGTCCTTCTCGACGAGCTGGGCGGCGAGCTTGTTGATGTCGTGGTATTTCGCGTAGCCCGCCTCGTCCTCTTTCCCGAACATGAATTTCGGCGGATCCACCATCACCACCTCCCACTTCCGTCCGTTCTCGAGCATCGTCCGCATCCACGTAAAGGCATCCGCGTGGGTGAGCTTGACCTTCGTGTCGTTGAGGTTCGCATTGCGCTTTGCCATGGCGATGGCCGCCTCGTCGAGATCCACCGCCGTGACCTCCGCCGCCCCGCCCAGCGCGGCGGAAACCGCAAAGCCGCCGGAGTAGCAGCAAAGGTCGAGCACGCTTTTCCCCTCCACGATGCCGCGGAACTTTTTCCGGTTATCCCGCTGGTCGCAGAAAAACCCGGTCTTATGGCCGGTGGTGAAATCGATCTCGTAGCGCACGCCGTTTTCCACCACTTTCACCAGTCGCACCTTATCACTCTCCACCCCGCCGCTGCGCGGAATGCCCTCGATGTGCGCGAGATCCGTATCGACCTGCACCACCACCCGCCGCGTGCCGAATGCCTCATGCATCAGCGGCAGCCATTTTTCCAAACGCATCCAGGCTCCCAGCGCGGTGATTTCGATCGAGAGCACGTCGCCGAACTTATCCGCCACGATGCCCGGCAGGAAATCGGCGTCGCCATGGACACAGCGGTAGCATTCCGTCCCGTCATCGAGCTTCAGGACATCCCGCCGCAGCTCGCCGGCCCTAGCGATCGCTTTTTCGAAAAACGTCTCGTCAAGATCTTCCAAACGATGGCTCACGATGCGCAGGGGCATACGTGCCTTCGGGTTCCACAAGCCCCAGCCGAAGCGCGTGCCCTGTTTCCCGATCACCTCCACCAGATCCCCCGCCCTCGCATCCCGTGAAACCTCCCCCACCATCTTAGGCCAGATCGAGGGATGGAACGTTTGGTACTTCAGTTGAACGCTAGGCATACCGCTGCATATCCCAAAATTCAAAATTCAAAATTCAAAATTCAACAATCGGCACAACAGCGGGTGCGTCGACCTGCGGCAGACCCAGCGATAAAAATCGCTCCATCTCGTCCGGATCATGCCCCGCCCGCAGCGCTCCGTGCCAAAACTCGCCGCGCACCACCCAGGGAATTCCCAGCGTCTTACCGGGATTCCTTGTCGCAAAATCCAGCGCCCACGTCTGGCGACGCCAGAGTCCGACAAGAAATGTGAAATCAAACCGCAGATGGACGTGAATGAACGCAGATGAAGAACACAGATCGAAACTCGAACATAAAAGTTTTCAGTCATTCCAAGACTCTTTCATCTGCGTAAATCCTGATCATCTGCGGTTCAAAACACGCTTGCCGACTTACTGGCGGGAGTGTTTTAGAATTTTCAGATAGCCTCTAAGACATTCTCGTCTGCCATCGCGAAAGCCATATCCGCTTCGCCACACTCCAGCCGATCCCCGCCGCAACTTACGCGCAGCCCTCCGAACGTGAGACAAGATTCCCCCCGCCAAGATGATTTTCCGAATATGTTCTTCCCGCACCCTACCCACATGCGGAGAGTCCTCCCCCGCACCCCACCAAACAAGCCAAACCCCGCACCCCGCCTCTTCATTGAGGTTTAAAGTTTAAAATTTAAAGTTTGTGAAACTGCACCGCCACCTCTGCTCCTCCACCCTTGAG
The DNA here is from genome assembly GCA_945870545.1 of Akkermansia muciniphila. Lineage (GTDB taxonomy): Bacteria > Verrucomicrobiota > Verrucomicrobiia > Verrucomicrobiales > Akkermansiaceae > Luteolibacter > Luteolibacter muciniphilus_A. Next base: position 558 of record CAMBTF010000180.1, on the reverse strand, counting down.
ATTGCCAAGTCCGTCCTGGTGAACCATCGCGTCCTCGATCACGAGCTCGCCGCCGCCTTCGAGGCGAACCCGAAATGGGGCAAGCGTGACCGGAATTTCGTCGCCGAAAGCCTCTTCGAAACCACCCGCTGGCGCCGCGCGCTCGCTTTCCTCGTGGATTCCGAGGAAACGAACTCCCTCCTCACCGCGCAATGGCTGCTGATGGGTTACGAGCTTCCCGAATGGCACGAATACAAAGGACTCCCCGCCGCCGAAATCCTAGCCCGCCGCGAAAAACTCCCCGAGCAACCCCGCGCCATCCGCCAGTCGATCCCCGATTGGCTCGACCAGCTCGGCCACGCCGAACTCGGCGATCTCTGGGAACCCCAGCTCGCAGCGCTCAACGAAAAGCCATCGGTTTTCCTCCGCGTCAACACCCTCCTCGCCACCGTGCCCGACACCATCGTCTGGCTTGCCGAGCACGGCGTCGAGGCCACCCTGCTGCCCGGCTACCCGCACGCGCTTGCCCTGCCTCCCGGGAAAATGCTGCCCAAATCCCTGCGCCTCGACGGCCGCATC
>CAMBTF010000179.1 GCA_945870545.1 Akkermansia muciniphila | reverse complement strand
CGATGGCGGCCTCGGGATCGTGGATCGAGCAGGGGCCGACGACGGCGAGCAGGCGGTCGTCCTGAAGATGGATGATGGCGTCGGCCTCGGTGCGGGCGGTGTGGACGACGGAAGCGACCCGCTCGTTGATGGGCAGGTAATAGGCGAGCACCGCCGGGGAGATGAGCGGATTGATACCGGAAATACGGAGGTCGTCGGTGCGGTGCTTGGTCACGGGGCGGATGGATTACCGCCTAGGGCGGGGCTTTGCCAGTGCTAAGTGAGCGTTTTAAAGAGGAGCATCAGGCGCGGTGCATGTAGTCCGGCACCTGCTTCCGCTGCATCGCGGGCGGGATCGCGGGACTACCGAAGGAAATCACCGCTCCAATACCCGCCGCGTGGCTGCCGCCCAACCGCGGCTCCACTTCGGATTCCGGGAAACGGAACCTCACCCTGCTTCTCCACCACGCCACCGCGCCCCATAGCACCAATAAGCCGCCGAAAACCGCAGCTGCGACCACTCCCCCCTGCTTGATCCAGTTCGGCATTACCGCCGCTAAAATGAAGACCGCAAGGCAACACCTCATCTCGCCACCCCCTTGACCTCTTGGGATTGTGCCGCAGCAGGGCGGCTTGCTTCGTGAATTTTCCTAATCGGATTTCCCGCCGCCTCGGTAGGCGCTGCCTTTCGCTGGTATCTTTCCGGATCACGCCGTGCCTGTCGGGAACGTTTTCTAAGTAGCTTTCGGAGCTGATTGAGACACTTCAGCACCCCGTCCATGTAGCGCCCCTCCAACCAATAAGCGTGAGCCCGCGACAGGCAATCGAAGGTGTCCTGTTCCTCCAGAAATGGATCAAGCAGGTAACCGAAAGTCATGCCCGCCGCCTTGGAGTCGGGATCGATTACGATCAGTATGCCCGCCTCATTCGGCTTTTCCACCGGCATATCCTCGAACAAACCCCGGTTCAGTAACCAGAAACCAAACTGCCGCAGGTTCGCCATTTCCCCGACGCGTCCCGTGTAGACCGCCACGAAAACCTGGGGAAAAGCGATCCCGATCCGCTCCATCTCATCCTCCAGCCGGTCGCGTTCGTTGCGCCGGAAAATCCCCGCTGCATCAGTCAGGCTCCGCAGCTTCACCTCGCTGTCCCCGAACATTCGGTCAGCATCCGCCATGCCGTAGCCGCAGTGCGGGCAGACGGCCGCCGCCCGGTGGATCAATTGCACACATCGCGGACATTTCATATACTCCGACTCATTGCTACGGAGAACCCAGTATTTCGTCAAAGCAAAATACCATGGGGTGTCGGCATCACTCTCCGCCCTGCGCCATCTCTTCCAGCCAGCTCGCGCGCACGGCGTCGAAAAGCGGGTGCTCATCGAAGTGCCGCGCTCCGTAAGCTGAGACGCGGACGGGGCCGCGGATCGAGGAGGTGAGGAACATACCCTCGCACTTGCTCACATCGGAACGCGTCAGGGTTTTCTCCCGGCACGGGATGCCACGGGCGGCGGCGAGGCGGAGCACGAGGCCGCGCGTGATCCCAGCCAGGCAGCCGCTGTCCAGCCCTGGAGTGAGCAGGGAGCCGGAGCGGATCAAGAAAACATTAGCCATCGCGGCCTCGCAGAGTTCGTCGTCGTGGTTGAAAAACAGCATTTCCCCGTAGCCCTCGCGGCGCGCCATATCCATGGCGATGAGGTGCTCGGCGTAGTTGCCGACCTTGAGGCCGCGCAGAACGTTTTCACGATCGCGGCGCCACGGGGCGGTGGTGACTCTTACAGTTGCTGGCAACTCGTCCACAGGCGTGGCCGTCATCCATGCCCACGCCGCGCCGCTGTCGATGAGGTTCATCGGTCCCGCGCCTAGGCTCACCGCCAAACGGATGCGCGCCATGCCGCGGCTGAGTCCGTTTTTTTCCAGCAACTCCACCATCGCCTGCCCCAGTCCCGTCACGGAAATCTCCACGCTGGAAACCGCCAGGCTGTCCAATCCGCCCCGCAGGCGGTCAATGTGCGCGGTAAGCAAACGCGGCTCGCCGTCGATAGCCAGCAAGGTTTCGAAAACGCTCATGCCATGGCAAAGGCCGCGGTCAAGGGGCGAGACCCGAAACTCACTAACCGGAATGAAATCACCGTCGCACCATACATAACCCATGCGGGAGTAAGGGGCGGGTCGGCGGCCGTGGCAAGAGCCGAGGCGGGAGAATCAATTCCCTAAAAAAGAAGCGACCCGACCGATTATCCCCGGGAAAAACCCAAAAACCCAAAGGGACGTTCAGTCGGGCCGCCTTGTCTTGCGACGCGGGGAAAGAATCACGGGACGGGGGAGCGGTCAACAGGTTTTTTTAAGAAAAAGCAAAAAAGTTCAGGGTGGGACAGGATGCCCCCACGACGGCCTGGGGCGGAAAGTCCCAGCCACGGTCGCGATCACCACCTGACGGCGGCCGCGGCCCAGGTGAGGCCGGCTCCGAATACGACGAGGACGATATTGTCGCCGCGCTTGAAGGCACCAGAGCGGGCGGCCTCGTCGAGGGCGATGGCGACAGCCGCGGCGGAGGTGTTGCCGTATTTGTCGAGATTCACGAAAACGCGGCCTTCGGGCACGGAGAGTCGCTCGGCGATGGCATCGATGATGCGGAGGTTCGCCTGGTGGGGAATGACGCAGGCGATATCCTCGGCCCGCAGGTTCGCGCGGCGAATGACGGTTTCTGCAGCCTCCTTCATCCGGTTCACAGCATGCTTGAACACCTCCTTGCCCTGCATGGCGAGGGTGGCGAGGTGCGCGCCGACGTTTTCCGATGTGATCGGGCAGGCCGAGCCGCCGCCGGGGATGTTAAGTAGGTGGGTGAGGTTGCCGTCGGTGCCCATCTCCGTAGCGAGAATCTCACCCTCGCCCGGTTTCGCACGGCGGAGCACGGCGGCCCCCGCCCCATCGCCGAAGAGCACACAGGTGGAGCGATCCTCCCAGTTCACAAAGGCGGAGAGCTTTTCCGCGCCGATGATCAGCGCGTTCTCAAACGCACCGTCGGCGATGAGGCGCTTGCAGATTTTCAGCGCGTAAAGGACGCCAGAGCAGGCGGCGGAGATATCGAAAGCGACAGCGTTCGTCGCTCCGAGCTGCTGCTGGACATAACAGGCGGTGGCGGGAGTAAGGGTGTCGGGCGTGATCGTGGCGACGATGATCAGCTTGATCTCGGAAGCCTCAAGGCCCGCCTGTTCCAGAGCCTTGCGCGCGGCGTTGGTGGCCATGTGCGATGTGAACTCGCCCTCCGCCGCAATCCGCCGCTCGCGGATGCCGGTGCGGGTGAAAATCCACTCGTCGCTGGTATCCACGCGTTTCGCCAGATCCTCGTTTGAAAGCACCCTCTCCGGCACGTAGCTGCCGGTTCCCGCAATGCACACCCCGTAATTCGTCGCCGCTCCGCTCATGTGCACGGACTCTGAAATCCCATGACATGCCTAACAAGCGCGAAATTCCACCGGGATTTGGCGCCATCTAGATCCGCGCCGTCGGCAGCTTCGCGCGGAAATGCTTTTTGGAAAACGCGATTTTGGCGGGCAGATCGGCATTCGGGTGGCGGCGGTGCTCCTCAACCACGGGCTCCAGCCTTTTCATGAGCCCGATGCCATTGGCCATCTGGATGGCGAGGCCGGGGCGGGCATTCACCTCAATCATCAGCGGACCCTTCGTTTCGTCGATCATGATGTCCACGCCGAGGTAGCCGAGGCCGGTCATTTCCTGGCAGGTGACGGACATCCGGAGGATTGTGTCCCATTCAGGGATCTGTACGCCGATAAGATTGATGCCGAGATCCGGGTGCCTGTTGACTGGCTTGCCATGGTGGATCGCGCGGACGGTGATGCCGGTGGCGATATCGATACCGATACCGATCGCACCCTGGTGAAGGTTCGATCGACCATCGGACTCCTTGGTGGAGGCGCGCAGCATGGCCATGACGGGATAGCCGTGGAGCATGACCACGCGGATGTCCGGCGCACCTTGGAAACTCAGCGCCGTAAGCAGCGCAGCGGGGAGGACGCGGTATTCGATCAGTGCGTAGTCGCGTTTCCCGCCGAGGCTGAAAAGACCCGCGAGGATGTTGGTGACGTGGTTCCGCAGATCGCCCGGAGTGAGTTCCGTGCCGCTTGGTTTCACAAAATTCGCCCCGTTCTTGCCGTCGATCACCAGCACGCCTTTTCCACCTGATCCGCGCGTCGGCTTGATCACAAATGACTCGTTGCCACCCAAAAACTTCTCGACCCTGTTTGCATCGTGGGGATTGCGCACCACGCCGTAGGTCTCGGCGACGTTCATGCCGTGCTCCTCGGCGAGGGCTTTCGTACGGAGCTTGTTGTCCACCAGCTCGTAGAGGCGGCGCGGGTTGTTAGGCAGTAGGAAACGCGCGTTGCGCATGTTGATGCCGACCACGCCCAGCTCATGCAGCTCGCCAGGCGTGCGGAACCAGCGGTGCCACCAGCGGTGCTCGGAGGCCACCGTTTTCTCATCGGCGATGACGGGTGCGTCAGGCATTGGAGAAGGATTTGAAACGGATCAGCTCGGAGAGCCGGTAGCCCGTGTAACGGCCGATGAGAAGGATGCCAGCCAGTAGGATCAGCAGCATCTCGGGGAAATAGAACGCCCAATACTGAATCTGCGAGACCTTCATGAAATGGTAGGCGCACACCGCCACGAATACCGATCCCGCCACCTGGGTGATCGCGTTGCGTTTCCCCTCCTCCTCCCAGATCAGCGACATCCGCTCCAAAGTCCACGCGATGATGATCATCGGGAAAAGGGTGATCTTGATGCCCGCATCGATTCC
>CAMBTF010000178.1 GCA_945870545.1 Akkermansia muciniphila | reverse complement strand
GGATTCATACATGCGGCTTTCGCTGGTTTTACCTCTGCGGATTCAAAAATATACAAAAAGCCTGCAAAAAAAGCCAGTCTTTCGATACACGGGCTTTTTCCCGCCTCCGGATATGCCACTAGCTCTTCATCCAACCCGAACTCCGAAGTTGGGTATCAATTTTTCACCGCAAAGGCGCAGAGGTCGCAAAGGAACGCAGAGCTTTGCATGTGGGAAGATAGGAAAGTTGGGAAACCGATGGAACTGCTTGGTTCACCCAATGGGTGAAATGGAATTGCGGTGAAAAATGCCCTGCAATATCCCGAAACACAATCTCTTCTCAGCGGTCCCTCTGCGACCTCTGCGTCTCTGCGGTGAAAATCTTCGTTTGAACTGCGGATTTTAGGATGAAAAGGAACTCTTTGGGAGAGAGGACTGAGATCGGGGATTTGGTGAATCCGCTGGCATCATTGGTGAGAATGTGGTCTGCCTTGCTAGCAACGGCAGCGGAGATTTGGAGGGCATCTTCGAAATCCCCCGCGAGGTAATTGAAAGCTTGTTTGGCTTCGTCGGTTCCGGCGGAGGGGACGGTGAATGCGTCCAAAAGGTTCCTGAGCAAAAGGTGGATGGCTTCCGATCCGAATCGTTTCCTGCCGATGTATTCGATGATGGAGAGGGAGTGCCATGCGCACGAGAGTTTGCAGGGATGTGTATTTGCAAAGTTCTCAAGAGCCAGCGCGCTTTGATGCCCGTCCCTGTCGCTGATGATCAGATCGAGGATTACGTTGGTATCGAGGAAGAGGCGGATCATCTGCCGTATTTCTGGTCGAGATGTTCGTGATAGGCGGTTTCATCATCTGCACTTGCTGCGGGAGCAAGAGTGGCGGTTTCCCGCCATTGGCTCAGCCAGCTTAGATCCGAAGGCTTCTTTGCCTCTCCCAGAGCCTCCTTCATTTCCTGATAGGTATCGTAGGAAAGCATCACTGCCACGGGACGGCCTTTCTTGTCGATCTCGATGGGTTCGCGGTGAACGGCTTCGAGAAGCTCGCCGAAACGATTCTTCGCGTCAGTGGCGGTGAAGGTGATCATGGAATTACAATAGCCAAAATGGCTATTTGGTCAAGGTGGGAGAAAGAATTTTGAACCGCCAAGACGCTAAGATCGCCAAGGGAAGAGGAAGAGTTTTTAACCACGGAGAGCGCAGGGGACACAGAGGAAGAGGGGGAAATTGAGGAGACGAAGTCTTCCAAGGATCGGAGGATTTCAGGTGTGATGGAAAACGGTGGTTTCACCCGGTGATAGTATCACGTGATACTATCAAGGTCAAGATTTGTGGAGGGATTAGGTATGATGCCTACTTAGAAATTTCGGAGCATCTCCAACGCTTCTGCCAGCATTTCCGGTGGCTTTGATTTTGTAAGCCTCGGATACCTTGAACCATCCATCAGAATCGGGCTGCCGTTTCTCTGGAGAATGAGCCTTTGCCCAGAGATTTCCACGGACGAGACATTGTTCGCGGCGGCTTCGGCTTTGATGCGGGCGATGGTCAGGAGGTTCTTGACGGGTTCGGGAAGGCGGCCGTGGCGGTCGATCCAGTTTTTCTCTAGGGTGTCGATGGCTTTCGGGGTGTTGGCTTCGGCGAGTTCGCGGTAGGCATGGATGCGGAGCTTGGCATCGGAAAGGTAGCTCGTCGGGATGAAGGCGGGAAGGTGATCGGAAGATTGATTGCCGATTGATGATTGAGGATTTTTGATTTTTGATGTGGAAGAGATCTTCTCTTGGGTCTTGTCGTCTTGTGTCTTGTGTCTTGAAGAAACCCACTGCGTTTCCGTGGGGATGATGAAGTCTGCCTTGAAGGTGGTTTCCTGGAGGGAGGGGTCTTTTTTGCCTTTCAGGCGGTCGATGGATTGGCGGAGGAGCTGGCAGTAGAGGTCGAAGCCGATTTGGGCGATGTGGCCGGATTGTTTGGTGCCTAACAGGTTTCCGGCGCCGCGAATTTCGAGGTCGCGCATGGCGATTTTGAAGCCGGAGCCGAGGGCGGTGTATTGTTTGATGGCGTGGATGCGCTTGCGGGCATCGCCTTGGGTGATCATTTCCCTCGGTAGCAGGAGGATGGCGTAGGCCTTTTCGCCGGCACGGCCGACGCGGCCGCGGAGTTGGTAGAGATCGGCTAGGCCGAAGCGGTCGGCGCGGTCGATGAGGATGGTGTTGGCGTTGGGGATGTCGATGCCGGTTTCGATGATGGTGGTGGCGAGCAGGACGTCGGCCTCGTGGTTGACGAAGGCGTGCATGACGTTTTCGAGATCGTGTTTTTCCATCTGGCCGTGGCCGACGAGGACGCGGGCTTCGGGGACGAGTTCCTTGATTTTTTTGTGCACCATCTCGATGGTCTTGACGCGGTTGTGGAGAAAGAAGACCTGGCCGCCGCGTTTCATCTCGCGGCGGATCGCATCGCGGATGATGCGCTCGTCGTAGGCGGTGACGGTGGTGGAAACGGGGAGGCGGTTGGGGGGCGGGGTGTCGATGGTGGACATGTCGCGCGCGCCCATGAGAGCCATGTAAAGGGTGCGCGGGATGGGCGTGGCGGAGAGGGTGAGGACGTCGATCTGGCGGAACAGATCCTTAAATTTCTCCTTATGAGCGACGCCGAAGCGCTGCTCTTCATCGACGATGGCGAGGCCGAGATCCTTGTAGGCGACATCGCCTGATATGAGCCGGTGGGTGCCGATGACCATATCGACGGAGCCATCGGCAAGGCCTTGGATGGTGGCTTTCACTTCGGCGGCGGAGCGGAAACGGTTGAGGAGATCGACACGGATCGGGTAGTCGGAAAAGCGCTCGCGGAAAGTGCGCCAGTGTTGCTCCGCGAGGACGGTGGTGGGGCAGAGCAGGGCGGCCTGTTTGCCGCCGGTGATCGCCTTGAACGCGGCGCGTATCGCAACCTCAGTTTTTCCGAAACCGACATCGCCGCAGATAAGGCGATCCATGGGGCGGGGGGCTTCGAGGTCGTGTTTGGTATCGAGGATCGCCTGTTTCTGGTCGGGGGTTTCGGTGTAATGGAAACTTTGCTCGAACTCGAACATCCAGCGGGTGTCGGGCGGGTGGGCGTGGCCTTGGTCGTGTTCGCGCTCGGCCTGGATGCGGAGCAGGCGGGCGGCGTAGTCGAGAATGGATTTCTCGGCGGACTTGCGGTTTTTCTGCCAGGTGGCGTTGCCGAGTTTATTGAGATCCGGGGTCTTGCCGCCGACCCCGATGTATTTTCCTAACAGGTGCGCCTGCTCCAGCGGAACGGAAAGGATGGAGCCGTCCTTGTATTCGATCTGGAGTTCCTCGCCTTCCTCCTCCTGGGCGATGCCCTTGAATTTCCCGATGCCGTATTCGTAATGGACGACGAGGTCGCCGGGCTCGATGTCATCAAGGGTGGCGCGGGCGCGGATGACACGGGCTTTTTCCACGGAGGAACGGCGTGCCGCGCCGGGCGTGCGGTAGCGGCCGAAGAGCTCGGAAGAGGAAAGGACGGCGAGTTTCGTGACCGGCAGGATGAAAGAGGAAATCAGCTCGCCGATGACGGGTGTGAGGCCGAGGTCGCGTTCGAGGTCTTTGCCGGAGAGTTCGGTGAAACGTTCGAGTTCGCCCTTGGTGGAGAAGACGATGCCGATGTCCCATGCCTCGCGTTGCCATTCGTTGAGCTGTTTGAAAAAGGTTTCGCGGCGGAGCTCGTCGAGGACGAAGTCACCGGCGTCGAAGGTGCCGAGGGGGGAGCTGTAGGCGGCGAGGGTGAAGTTTTCTTCGATAACGCCTTCGGCGGGGGCATCGGAGATGAAGAAATCGGCGGGACGCCGATTAGACGGCCTGCCGCGAGACGCGTCAGCCACTTCAATGACGAGGTCATCGGCTTTTAGGTAATCGGCGATGGTCGCTACCGCCGGAGGTTCTGTTAGAAGAAGATCAATCTGCGCGATTTTGCGGGTGGAGGCCTGGGAGTTGAGGTCGAACTCGCGGATGGATTCGAGTTCGGTGTCGAAGAATTCGAGGCGGAGGGGGCGGGGTGATTGGAAGGGGAAGAGGTCGAGGATGCCGCCGCGGATGGCGAAGTGGCCGCGGGCGGTGACGGTGGGGAAACGCTCGTAGCCGTGGGTGGTGAGGGTTTCGGCGAAGGCGGTCGGATCGAGGATGAGGCCAGGCTTGAGGTGAGTGCGGTTGGAGAGGAGTGAGTGGGGGGAGGGGGCGTATTGCTGGAATTGGTCGGAGCCGAGGAGGACGGCGAAGGAATCCGAGATGGCGAGGGTTTCCAGGATCGCGAACCACTCGGCGGCGGTTTCGGGGTCTTGGACTTCCAGGGGCGGGGCTTCCGGGGCGAGCTGAAGCTCGCTGTCCGTCTCAGGAGGGCGACCGAAGATCGCCCCCACGTCCGGCAGGACGACGGCTGTGATGCCCCAGAGCTCCAGCTCGGCGGCGAGGCGTTCGCGTTGGCGCGGAGATTCGTGGACGATCCACTGGCGCTTTTTTCCGCGATCGGAAGCGGCGGTGCTGGCGAGCGCGGCGAAAAAGGAATGCGAAGCCTCATCGGCATGGTCGAACACAGTTTGCCCGTTACCGGTGGCGAAGGGAGCCAGGTGATCGTGGAACTCTGGGGATGTGATGGCTCGGCGGAGCCACGTTGTTTCCGATCTCAAAATGAAGAGGGTTATTATCCCTTGGTGGCGTTCACGAGTGCCTGGATCAGGGATTTTTTCACCGTTTCCCAGCGCATCGGAATGGAGCGGAGGAAGAAGGAGTGGGAGACGGTGAGACGCACGATGCCGTATTTTTCTGAAGTAAAGTTTGTGGTGA
>CAMBTF010000177.1 GCA_945870545.1 Akkermansia muciniphila | reverse complement strand
CCGAGGTGTTCTCCGCCGCGAAAATCCTCAAGAACTTCGAAAAGGAGTTCAAGAAGCCCGAAATGAAGATCGGAATTCTTGGCAAGGATGTCCTCGACGGTGCCAAGTTGAAGGCCATCGCCGATATCCCTTCGCGCGAAGCCGTGCTTTCCCAGCTTCTCGGACTCATCAACGAGCCGGCTACCCGCATCGCCCGCATCCTCCTCGAGAAATTCGATCCGGAGCGCCAGCACTTCCAATCCGGTGGCTCGAAAGAGCCAGCCTCCGAAACCTCCGAGGCACCAGCCGTCGAAGCACAGGCCCCGGAAGCACCCGCCGCAGAAGCAGAGGCCGCACCCACGGAAGCAGCAGCCGAATAAAAACAATCTGAACGGATGGCCCGAGCGTCTCCACGCAAAGGCCTGATTAACAAATGGTTCCTCGTCGGTCTCCCAGCAGGGAGGCTGAAATCCCCGGAAGCTCCGGGGGCGACGACACCGCAAAAGGAGATAATACATGTCAAACATCGCAAACCTAGTGGAAGAACTCGGCAAGCTTACCGTTCTGGAAGCTGTCGACCTCGTTAAGCAACTCGAAGAAACCTGGGGTGTCTCGGCAGCCGCGGCAGTCGCCGCCGGTCCAGCCGCCGCCGCAGGCCCAGCCGAAGCAGCCGAGGAGCAGACCGAGTTCAACGTCGTCATCACCGGAGCAGGTGCCAACAAGATCGCCGTCATTAAGGCGGTTCGTGAAGTTGCCCCCGGCCTCGGTCTCGCCGACGCGAAGAAGCTCGTCGAAAGCGCACCGATCAACGTCCTCGAGGGCGTTTCCAAGGACGCCGGAGAAGCTGCCAAGAAGAAACTCGAGGAAGCTGGAGCGACCATCGAGCTCAAGTAACCCGTCAAGGATTTCCCCGGGACGGATCCTGTATCCGTCCCGGGCATTTCCTCCCCTCATTTCTCAACTCCCCATTCAAACCCGGCACCGACACGTGACACTAGCCAACCCCATGGTGTTACGCGCCGTTTCCGCGCATTTGTCCTCTCCGTCTACTACCTGATCCCAATTCGCCCGAGCCCAACAAGGCTCCGGGCCTGAACCCGTAACTCCACTACCAACGCACCACCATGGCTGAACGTCTCTATTTCGGAAAATTTGAAGAGGTTATCGAACCACCCAACCTCATCGAGGTGCAGAGCAGGTCTTACGACGAGTTTTTGCAAAAAGAAGTTTCGCATGGTGACCGTTCCGACACGGGCCTTCAGGCGGTATTCCGCGAGGTCTTCCCGATCAAGTCCTACGATGAGGCCATCGAGCTGGATTTCGTCTCCTACGACATCGAGGATCCCAAGATCACTTCCCTCGACTCGCTCCGCAACGGTGAGTCCTTTTCCGCCGCTCTCTACGTCACCTTCAAGCTGAAGGACGAGACCGGCACCAAGAAAGAGCGCGTTTACATGGGCGAGCTGCCGATGATGACCCGCCGCGGCACGTTCATCATCAACGGCGCGGAACGCGTGATCGTTTCCCAGCTTCATCGCTCGCCGGGCATCTGCTTCGAGACTTCCCAGCACCTTAACGGCAAGATGCTGCATTCCTTCCGCATCATCCCCGACCGCGGCTCATGGCTCGAAGTGCAGTTCGACACGAACGATCTGCTTTACGTTTATCTCGACCGCCGCCGTCGCCGCCGGAAATTCCTCGCGACCACCTTCCTCCGTGTTCTCGGATACCCGACCGACCGCGATATCGTCAGCCATTTCTATTCGATCGAAAACCTCGCGCTCGGCACCAAGATCGACGAAGCGGAACTCGGTCATAAGGTGCCCTTCGAGGACATCCTCGACGGTGAGCTTGTCATCGCGAAAGCCTATGAGCCGCTCACCGCAGGTATCGTCAAACAGCTCGTCGCCCTCGGCCAGAAGAAGCTTGAGGTCATCGACGGACGTGAGGACGAAATTCTCCTCAAATCCCTCCGCAAGGATCCCGCGAAAGACGAGGAATCCGCGCTTAAAGACATCTACCGCAAGCTTCGCCCTGGTGATCCGCCGACGGCTTCCAACGCCCGCGCCCTACTCAAGCGGCTGTTCTTCGACGCGAAGAAATACGACCTCACCCGCGTCGGCCGTTACAAGATCAATCAGAAGCTCGGTATCGGCGTCGATTCCGACCAGCGCATCATGGTGCCCGAGGATTTCCTCGCCGCCGTCCGCTACATCCTGAAGCTGAAAAAGGGCGAAGGCGTCATCGATGACATCGATCACCTTGGTTCCCGCCGCGTCCGCGCTGTGGGTGAGCTTCTTGCGAACCAGTGCCGCGTCGGCCTCGCCCGCACGGAGCGCTTGGTGAAAGAGCGCATGACTTTGTTTGACGTGAACATCGAGGGCATGACCCCGCAGAAACTCATCAACCCGAAGGCGCTTTCCGCCGTCGTGCGTGATTTCTTCGGCCGTTCGCAGCTCTCCCAGTTCATGGACCAGACCAACCCTCTGGCCGAGCTGACCCACAAACGCCGCCTCTCCGCCCTCGGACCAGGCGGTCTGAACCGCGACCGCGCAGGCTTCGAAGTCCGCGACGTTCATCCTTCCCACTACGGCCGCATCTGCCCCATCGAGACCCCAGAAGGCCCGAACATCGGCCTCATCAACTCGATGTGCACCTACGCCCGCATCAACGAGTTCGGTTTCATCGAAACCCCTTACCGCAAGGTCAAGAACGGCAAGGTCACCAACGAGATCGAATATCTAACAGCCGACCAAGAGGAAAACTACCTCATCGCCCAGGCATCCAACGTGATCGACAAGGCATGCCGTTTCGAGAAAGACCGCATCGACGCCCGTGAGCGCGGCGAGTTCATCGAGTCCACCCCGGATGCCGTTCACTACATGGACGTCTCGCCGAAGCAGCTGGTTTCCGTCGCCGCAGGCCTCATCCCGTTCCTTGAGCACGATGACGCCAACCGCGCGCTGATGGGATCGAACATGCAGCGCCAGGGTGTGCCGCTTCTCGTTTCCGAGGCACCGCTCGTCGGCACCGGCCTTGAGGCCAAGGCCGCCCGTGACTCCCGCGCCGTGGTCGTCTCCGAGGCCGATGGCATCGTCGCCGCCGCTACTGCTGAGATCATCATCACCACCGCCGACGGCAAGCTCCCCGTTTCCGAGGAGAAATTCCTCAGCGAGCCGGAGATCGTCAAAACGAACGTGGCCAAGGGCATTTTCGCCTACCCGCTGCGCAAGTTCATGCGCTCCAACGCCGGAACCTGCATCAACCAGAAGCCGATCGTCAAAGCCGGCCAGAAGATCAAGAAAGGCCAAGTCCTCGCCGACGGCCCGAACACCGAGAACGGCGAACTGGCCATCGGCCGCAATGTCCTCGTCGCGTTCATGCCATGGAACGGCTACAACTTCGAGGATGCCATCGTCATCTCCGAGCGCGTGGTCAAAGACGACGTCTATACCTCGATCCACATCTCCGAGTTCGATGTCGCCGCCCGTGACACCAAGCTTGGTCCTGAGGAAATCACCCGCGACATCCCGAACGTCGGTGAGGAAGCCCTGCGCAACCTCGACCACGACGGCATCATCCGCATCGGTGCCGAGGTGAAGCCCGGCGACATCCTCGTCGGTAAAATCACCCCGAAATCGGAAACCGAACTTGCCCCCGAAGAGCGCCTCCTGCGCGCCATCTTCGGTGAGAAAGCAGCGGACGTGAAGGACACCTCGCTGCGCGTCCCATCCGGCTGCACCGGCATTGTCCAGGACATCCGCGTTTCCTCCCATGGCCTCGCCAAAAAGCGTGCCGAAAAGGTCGATCCCGTGGAGCTGAAAAAGCACCTCAAGAAGATCAACGACGAGCACAAGAAAAAAGCCGACAAGCTCACCGACGACCTCACGGAAAAACTCTCCGACATCCTGCTCGGTGAGAAAATCCCGCTCGATGTGGTGAACGCCCAGACCGGCGAGATCATCATCCCCGCGAACCGCAAGATCACCAAGACCCTGCTCCGCAAGCTCGCGTCCGTCCACGATCACATCGAGATCGACCCCTCCCCGATCCGCAACAAGATCGTCGAAATTATCAATTCCTTCCAAAGCCGCTTCCAGGAGATGGACACCGACCGCGAGCGCAAGCTCGACCAGCTCGAGTCCGGCGACGACGTCGATCCCGGCGTCATTAAGGAGGTCAAGGTCTTCATCGCCGCAAAGCGCAAGCTCTCCGTGGGTGACAAGATGGCCGGCCGCCACGGAAACAAGGGCGTTGTCGCCACGATTGTTCCCGAGGAGGATATGCCGTATCTTCACGACGGAACGCCGGTTGATATCTGCCTCAACCCCCTCGGCGTGCCTTCCCGGATGAACGTCGGTCAGGTTCTCGAAACCCACCTCGGTGTCGCCGCCAAGGCTCTCGGCTTCACGGTCGCGACGCCCATTTTCGACGGCATCAAGGAGGACATCATCTGGAATTTCATGTCCGAGGCCAAAAAGGTCGATGGCGTGAAAATCATCGGTGGCGGCGAAAAAGCCCGCGAAAGGAAGCCGAACGAGAAGGAAACAGCAGGCTACACCTGGATCGGCGATGGCAAGGACGGCAGCACCGCCGGTAAATCCACCCTCTATGACGGTCGCACCGGCGAGGCTTTCCACAACCCCGTCGTGGTCGGCATGATCTACATGCTCAAGCTGGGCCACCTTGTCGCCGACAAAATCCACGCCCGTGCCGTCGGTCCCTACTCGCTCGTCACCCAGCAACCGCTCGGAGGCAAGGCGCAATACGGCGGCCAGCGTTTCGGAGAAATGGAGGTCTGGGCACTCGAAGCCTACGGCGCCGCCTACACCCTCCAGGAAATCCTCACCGTCAAATCCGACGACGTCCAAG
>CAMBTF010000176.1 GCA_945870545.1 Akkermansia muciniphila | reverse complement strand
GCCCGGCGGGCAGATGCGGCCGAGGGCGATGGCGGCGAGGGAGCGGACGCGGGGTGAGGCGTCGCGCAGGAGGGCGAGGAGAGCGGTGCGTGCGCTGGGGGCGCGGAGGTCGCCGAGGGTGCGTGCGGCATTGGCACGGATTTCGGGGTCGGAATCACTGGTGAGGAGGACGAGGGGGGCGGCGGCTTTGAGCTGTCCTAGACCCCAGAGGGCGTGAAGGCGAGCGAGGCGGTTGGGATTGATCTGTGCGTTGCGAACGAGCAGTTCGGTTTTGGTTTGGCGGACCAGCTCGAACTGCGCTTCGCGGCGCAGGCGTTGATCGGGATGGTGGAGGAGTTTTTCCAAAGCAGCCTCAGGCAGGGTGGAGAATCCGGCGGCCATGGTGGTGGCGTTGGCTTTGCCGTTGGCCAGGAGTTGGGCATCTGTGGGGGCGAGGACTTGGATGGAGGCGTTGGTGTTGACGCTCCAACCTCCGCCGAAGTCGGCAAACAAGAGGCGGCCATCATAACCTAGCGCAACGTCTGAGGCGGCGATGCCTTTGATGAGCTCGGAGACCTTGGTGGTCTGGAAGCCAGCGCCAGCGGGGGCGAAGCTGACGAGGAAGCTGTTCGAGGCGGTGGCGGGGCCGCTGTAGTTGGTGAGGAGGAAGCGGCCCCGGAGGTCGGCAGGGACGGCGTCGCCGGTGAGGAAGGTAAAGCCGGAGGGGCCATTGCCGACGTGGGCGAGCGGGGGATAAACCCACTGGGGCTGGTCTTCGTTCCAGAGGTCAAACATGCGCTCGGCCACCCAGACGGCTTTGGCAGGGCGGAAGTCACCCCAGTCGAGCGCTTCGGCGTAATGATGCGGGGACTGATGAGCCATATCCCAGCCGGAGTCGGTGTTTTCTAGGACATAGACCATGCGCGCTTTGTCGCCGATGTCGCCGGTGTTATCGAAGGTGAAAAGGTTGCCGTAGTCGTCGAATCCGAGCTCCTGCGGATTGCGCAGGCCTGTGGCATAGATCTCGAGACCGGAGCCGTCTGCCTCGCAGCGGAAGACCGCGCCGTCGCCCTCGCTGAGGTGGGTGCGGCCATCCGCGGTCTGGACGTGGTAACCGCGATCACCGACGGAGAAGTAGAGGAGACCATCAGGCCCGCGCAGGATGCCGTGGAGATCGTGGCCGATGAAGGAGACCCGCACGCCGAAGTCACCTGCGATGGCGTTGTGGGTGTCGGCCTTGCCGTCGTCATCGGCGTCGGTCATTTTCCAGAGCTTGGGGATGCAGGTGAAATAAACCGCGTCGCGCTCGGCGAGGAGGGAGAAGCCGACACCGTCTTCGGCGGCTTTGAAATGATCGGAGAAGAGGGTGCGCTGGTCAGGCGCGCCATTGCCATCGCGATCTTCGAGGCGAATGACGCGGTCGGCGACGGAGGTGAACCAGCCTGGGGGGAAGTGGGTTTTGAATTTGTCATACATGGCCAGACGGTCGGCAATGGTGACGGCCTTGAAATCGTCGCGAATCATTTCATTGGCACCGCGCAGGTCGGGCACGCCGAGCCAGAAGCGGCTGGCCTCAGACACAAAGACACGACCGAGGGGGTCGATATCGAGGCTGGCGGCATTTTCTACGAAGGGAAAGCTGACCCAGGTGTGGCCTGTGTAGCCCGGGTGCAGGATGGCACCACGGAAGGGGTTGAGTTGGTTCGAGAGCGCGGGTAGCTCCGCCTCTGGTACGGTGGGCAGATGTTTAAATTTGGCAGCTAGGTTGGCAGCGTCAGCAGCGTGAACGGGCTGGTGCAGCGTCAGGGTGGCGGAAGCAAGGGAGAGCAGTATCGTGTTGATTTTCATTTGAAAGGGGGTGGGCGTGACTGAGGGCTAGAAATTTGCTTTCTGCAGGAGGCTCCTGAAAGAGTGATTGGGTTGCACCGGCCAGCCTGTCGTAGCCTTGGGCAAAGACTGGAGGGCGGGGAAATGTGGATGAAGGAAAAAAGAAATTGGGATGAAAATGAAATGCAGCAAGGAAGAATGCTCCGCAGAACGCCAGTAAACGGCTGATTCGGGCGACTTCACGGCTATTTTTCCTTCCCATAGAGTGTAGATCTCTACGTCGCTTTGCCAACAGTTCTTTTGGGCGGCTGTTTTTTTGGCGATTTTGTCCGGATCTCTAGGTGTATGGTCACGATGTAGAAGGGTGGCGGCTGCTGGCGCGAGAACCGTTCCAACGCCCTAACTGTCACCGAGTCCATCCTGGTCAGACCCGTCTGCCATCGTTGTGCTTCCGTGTGAATCCGCCCGGAAAAAATCCGCTTCCCGGTGTGCCCATCATGCGCGGCATGATCGAGGACTATGCAAAAAGACGCTCCAGATGCCTTGCTATCATGTGCGTCGTTTCGGTCATCGTCACGGGCGCTGCCGACTCCGCCTCAAGACAGGTCATACTCACCCCGTCCAAGCCGCAAGGCGTGATGGCGAGGAACGGCGGTAGCGACTCACGGGTGATGTTGATTGCAAAGCCGTGCATTGAAATCCATTTCCGTACGCCGACACCGATGGAAGCGAGCTTGCGATTCTCCACCCACACGCCCGTCATTCCCTCCCGGCGACCGGCTGAAACACCGAGATCCGCACAAGCCGCGATCAGCGCGTCTTCGATCAGACGGAGGTGGAGATGCAGGTCGCGCCCGCGCGGGTTGAGGTCGAGAATAGGATAACCGACGAGTTGCCCCGGGCCGTGATACGTGGCTTGTCCGCCACGGTTTGTTTCGAAAACGGGATGCGGCAGGATGGCCGCCGAGCGGAGGGAGGATTGGTCGCGTAGGCGGCCGATGGTATAGACCGGCTCATGCTCTAACAGGAAAATGGTATCACCGATCCCGCCGGAGAGGATCGCGGTCACGGCGTTTTCCTGCATCGCCAGACCGTCGGCATAGGAAACCGGCCGCGCGATGCACTGAATATCCAAGGGAGGTTTCATCTTACGGTCAGCGCCTCATCGGAGTGACCGGGCGAGAGTTGTTTGTCCAGCGGCATGCCTGGAGGTTGCTGTGGGTAAGTCGCGGCACAGGCCGGCACAAGGGCGCAGACGACGAGAACGCGGACGAGATTCATGGCGGGCATTGGGCGGAAAATCCCACGCGCGGGCAAGGACAAAGCCCCGCACTCACCTTCTCCGGTAAACCGCCAGCCACTCCCGCCCCTCGCGGCCGGGGTAGGCGGCTTGCGGCACCCAAGCTGTTTCCCGCTCGAACCACGGCGAGAAAACCGAGTCGAGTTCCTCCATCTCCGAAGGAAACGGCGGCCCCGTCCACTCTTCGCCGGGATCGTAGGGGGTCAGGAAAAACACCCCAACCAGGCAACCGCCCGGCATGATCAGCTCCGCACAAGCTTGTGCGTAATCCGCCCGCCGCGCCGGATCGATCGCGCAAAAGCACGTGTGCTCAAAGATCGCAGAAAAACGTTTCCCCACCCTCCAACCGGCGTCGAGGAAATCACCGACCTCATAGCTCTCCCCGCCGACTTCGGGATGGGAGCACGCGCGACATATCGCCTCCTCTGCGAGATCGAGACCCAGCACTGGAAAGCCCTTCGCCGCCAGCGCGCGGACATCGTGCCCCGTACCGCAACCAGGCACCAGCACCGATCCGTCGCCCCAGATTTCCGCATCTACTTTTCCCAACAGCTCCAGCAAAGGCGGTGCGGGCGCTCCTTTTTCCCAAGGCGTCTCACCCTTCCGGTATCGTTCGTTCCAATCGGTCATGGTTTTCAGATCAAATGCCGGTCCAATAGCTTCGCGCGGATCGGGTCGGAGGCCTGGAGGTGGGCGAGGCCGATCGCGAGCGCGTCCGCGGCGTCGGCGGGCGGCGTTTCGGCGAGGCCTAACAGCGCGCGAACCATGAAAGCCACCTGCGCCTTGTCCGCCGTGCCTTTGCCGACGACGGCCATCTTGATTTTCCTCGGCGCGTATTCATACACTGGTAGCCCGTGATCCGCCGCCGCGATCAGTGCGGCGGCCCGCGCCGCGCCCATGGTGATCGCCGTGCGGTGGGACTGCACGTAGATGATCCCTTCCACCGCCACCTCGTCGGGCTGGTGCTTGGCAATGACATGCGCGAGGTGTGTGCGGATCGCGGAAAGCGCGGCGGACTGCGGGACAGACTGCGGGATGGTTATCACATCGTAGGCCAGCACCGTGGGCTTGCGTGGATCACCCTCCAGCACGGCGTAACCCGTGTTCCGGACGGCAGGATCAACGGCAAGGACACGCATGCAGAAGAGTAAGGCTCTCCGTGGCGGAGCAGGGAAGCGGGAAGTTGACGGACTGTGTGTCTTTGGCTCGCCTTCGGAGGATTTGGAATTTCTGTTGCAATGGGGCGAGCTGAAGAATCGCCCCTCCTCTTTTCTTGTGTCTTGCGTCTCAAAGTCTTCCGTCTTTCTCAAACCCCCACCCGCAGATCCCGCATACTCCACAATACGCCCTTTGCCGCCGCGCCGCTGCCGCGCATCCGCCGCGCTCCGTCCTTCCTCCTCTCCGAAAACCTCTCCCGCGCCCCTGCAAACGCCTCGTTCACAAACGCTTTGCTCCCGATTACCGCCCCGTCCGTAAAATACCTCACCCGCATCCTCAATATCTTCGCCGCGGTCAGGTCGGGCAGGCCTATCGTCTGGCCTGTTTTCTCCAGATGCTCGATGATTTCCTCCATGTTCATGTTCCGCATCTCCGCTGCTTTCCCGGGGGCTTTCCCTTTCCCCATCACCTCTTCCAGTTTCGCCTTCCCACGCTTCCTCGCCACCGCCATTCCCAATAGGATCCGATAACTCTTCGCCACTTCCAGCCATTGCGTGGCATCAAATCCCACCCCTTTGTCGCATCGGTTCGCCCG
>CAMBTF010000175.1 GCA_945870545.1 Akkermansia muciniphila | reverse complement strand
AGCAAAGATGATCGCAGGGCGTTCGGGATGGTTCCTGGACGCAGCGCCCTGAGGCGGGTCTCGAGCGCGGCCTCACCATCGGAAAGATGCGCGTGGGTTCCCTCCGCGCAGGCGGTGAGGCGGGAGAGGAAATCCTCGTCGAGCCCTGCGGGATTCAGGTTGCTGAGTTCCCGCTCAGTGATGGTGGGTATTCTGGACATGCTTGTATTGCTGATTCTCGTGTACGCAAATTTCAGATCGAGAGGTCTCCCCTGCGGCGTGCCGTGCCCAGTTCGCGCTTCAAGGCCTCCAGACCATAGCGATACCGGGAGGCCGCTGTGTTTTGGGAAATTCCGAGCGCCTCGCCGATTTCCGCGAACGTGCGCTCGCCCCATACCTTCATGATGATGACTTCCGAAAATTTCTCCGGCAATGATTTGAGGGCGTTCTCCAGTTGGGAGCGTGTTTCATCGTCCCCGCCTTCGGCATCGAACCATGGGTGGAACGCGCCGAATTGCTCCGCCTCGAGATCCGCCGAGACGTTGTTCTCCCGGCGCTTGCGGCGGTCGTCTTTCCGCGAGAGATCGATGGCGAGCCTGCGTATCGTCGCATACAGGTATGGCTGCCATGCGTCCTGGCCGCCCATGAATTCGCCGCCGCGGATTTTATCCACGAGTTTGACGATGGCGTCCTGAAGCACGTCCTGGGCGTCCTCGTGGCTTCGGGTTTGGTTTTTTGCGAAAAGGAAAAGTTTCGGGGCGTGTTCCTCCAGCCACTCACGCCATGCGGCGGCGGCGGGCGAACTCTTGGCGGGAGCTTCAGTGGCGGACATTCTGCTAGGAAAGTATCACCGAAGCGGCATGCGGGCGCGGATTTGTTCAGATTTTCGCATTCGGCGCATTGGGGATTGAATGATTAACCTGCCTGAAGTATTTAGCGGCATGGTTTTCCCAAGGTTCCTGATTGCCTGTATTCTGGCTATGGGTTTGTCAAACTGCCGGAAGAAATCCGACACCGCCGCGAAGGAGGTGATGGAGGCAGGATATGCGATGACGGCGGAAGGCTGGTTCTCCGCGGTGCGTGGCAATGATGTGGCGGTGCTGCGGAAGATGGTGGACGGAGGTTTCGATGAGAAAATAAAGGACGCGGAGGGCCGTGGCGCACTGCATGTGGCGGCGGCGTCCGGTGCGCAGGAAGCGGGCGGGTTTCTGCTCAACCGCCGCTCTTCCATTGATGAAAAAGGGGTGGGCGGAACCACTCCACTGATGGCGGCCGTCATGGCCGGTAAGCCGGAGATGGTGCGTTGGCTGTTGCGGCAGGGCGCGGATCCGAAGCCCAAGGACGACAGCGGTTTCACGGCCCTGATGCTCGCGGTGAACGGGGGAGCCAAGACATCCGTGGAGGAACTCGCCCCGTATCACCGTGATGATTTGGATGCCGCCCTGCTGCTCGCCTCACTTGTCGGCGAGGCGGATGTGATCGACTCGCTCACCAACTACGGAGCCTCGGTTTACGCGAGAATGGAGGACGGCCGGACGCCGCTGATGCTCGCCGCCCAAAACGGCCACAAAGATGCCGCTGAGATGCTGATCGACATCGGGGCGAGTCGCTTCGCCACATCGGAAAGCGGCGCTACGGCGCATGGCCTAGCCGTTGCGGCGGGGCACATGGATCTGGCCGAGCTAATTGAGAAAGGGTTTTCCGGAGACGTTCTGGCGCTGGAGTCGGATGAGGAAGTGGTGGGAGCGATGGATGAACAACTAAGGGAAGAACGGAACACGCAGGACAAACCGGCAGACGATCACTCTTTGACTGCGAAGGAAAGCTCCGGCGGAAAGATGCCTTGGAACCAGCCGCTGCCGGGACAGGAAAAGGCCGGCGCTTTGTCGGATGCACCGCGCGATTTCAATACGGCGGCAGATCCGATATTGGCGGAGCGGCCCGCTAAAAATGCGAAGATCACCGCGAACACCATGGAGGGTGCGCGTATCGGCAAGCGGGAGCGGAGCGCTGCCCAAGGCGCGCGGAAAGATGAGACCGAAGATGACCTGCCGCTGGTCATGCGTCATTTCCGCCAGCGTGAGCTCCCCGTGGAGGTGAAACAGGTTTCCGGAGGCGTGGCCTCACTGCGTATCGCGGGATCTCCCGCCAAGGATGTGAAAGTGAAGGCGGGCGATGCGATCCCCGGCTCGAGCCTTTACGTGATCCGGGTTTACAGCCGCACCGAGCAGGGGAAACTCAACGATGGCGCGCCGATCAGGGTTGGGATCGTCGAAGTGGAGGATGCGCGCAACGGACGGAAGATGGAATGGACAGAAGGCCGTCCGGCGGTGGGGCATGATCCGGTCGCGCTCGTCGAGGATGCCACGACAGGTCGGCGTTACCTCGCTAAGCCCGGACAGAAATTCACTTCGGGGGACGGGCGCGGGTTCATTGTCAACGACGTGCGCCCCGGACAGATCGTCATCGAGGAAACAGCAAGCGGCGAGGTGCGGACTCTGCGCCTGCGAGGTCCAAAGGGATAAGGAACCAACATGAATCAAGAATACGAAAACATAGGCGGGCTGGTAGCGGACAACGGGACGCCGGTGCGGCAATTTGCCGTCATGCTACCAAACCGCGTGGGCGCCCTCGCGTCGTTGGTGAAACTCCTCAGGTCATCCTCCATCGAGGTGATCGGCTTGAGCGTGCAGGACTCGCGCGACGCCACCATCGCGAGGCTCGTTCTTTCCGATCCCGATATGGCAGAGGCGATTTTCTGCGAAAAGGGAATCCCACACACCACCTGCGAACTGGTGGTCATCGCCCTGAAAGAGGCGGGACCCGACCTGCTGAAGTGCCTGGATATCCTCATGACCGCGGAGACGAACGTGGACTTCGCTTACGCTATGCTGCCCGGCCCCGACGGCAAGGCGCTGCTCGCATTGCACGTCGAGGATTATGATTTCGCAACGAGCATCCTCAACCGCAGCGGCTTCAAGCTGATGTATGAGGCGGACTTGCTGAGGTGAATTTTGTTCGATGTCCGAACGACCGGTGACCATGAATCCCGAGCATCCCCATGCTTGGCCAACCTCGTAAGCCCCCCTCCCGGATGTTGCAGTAATCCCACGCTGGTATTTCCCCTAGCGTTCTTGGCAAAGTCCGGCTACAACGCCGCACATGATTTGGGCATGGTTGATTTTCCTCGGTTTTGTTTTCGCAATGCTGGCTCTGGACCTAGGTGTGTTCCACCGAAAATCCCATGTCGTAGGATTCAAGGAGTCGCTTGGCTGGTCCGCCGTATGGATCACCTTGGGCCTTTCCTTCTCGATCCTCGTTTACTTCGCGTATGAGCTCCATTGGTTCGAACTCGGCCACTCGGTGGACGCTGTGGACAAGGTGGTGAACACCGGGAAACTGGCGGCGACGAAATACCTCACTGCCTACGTGGTGGAGAAATCACTGAGCGTGGACAACATCTTCGTGATCGCGATGGTGTTCGGCTCGCTCGCGGTGCCCGCACGCTACCAGCACCGCGTGCTGTTCTGGGGCATACTCGGCGCACTGATGATGCGCGGCGCGATGATCGGCCTCGGATCTGTATTGGTGCAGAATTTCCATGCGATCCTCTACGTATTCGGAGTGTTCCTCATCTTCACCGGTATCAAGATGCTGGTGATGGAGGAAAAGGAAGAGCACCCCGAGAACAATCCCGTGGTGCGCTGGATCAGGAAGTTTTTCCCGATCACCCGCGAGTTCCACGGCCAGCATTTCATGGTCAGGGCGGGCAGCCAGTGGTCGCGCGAGGCTGCGGAGCCGGGCGTGGAGCCGAAACCCGATCCGATCGTGGATGCGGCGCCCGCAGGCAAATGGCTGCTCACACCCCTCGCTGTCGCGCTGATCCTTGTGGAGGTTACGGATCTGATTTTCGCCGTGGATTCCATTCCTGCCGTATTCGCGATCACGGCGGATCCGTTCCTCGTTTTCACCAGTAACGTCTTCGCCATCCTCGGGCTGCGCTCGCTGTATTTCGCGCTGGCCGGCTTGATCAGCAAGTTCCGCTATCTGAAGCCGGCGCTCTCGCTCATCCTGGTTCTGGTCGGTGTGAAAATGCTGGCCGCAAAGTGGTTAAAGATTTGGCTGGGCGACTCATTTAACCTTACCGTTCTAGCTGTGATCATCGCGATCCTCGCCACGGGCATCATCACTTCGATAATCGTCGGTCAGAAAGATAAGGGCGGAGCAACCCCTTCCTGAATCCGTATAACTCCCCGACATGCAACTCCTCAAGGACTTCCTCGACTTGATGCTGCACCTGCAGGATCACCTCAACACCTTCACGAGCCAATACGGCCCGCTGGTTTACGGGCTACTGTTCCTCATCGTGTTTTGCGAGACGGGGCTGGTGGTGACGCCGTTCCTGCCCGGCGATTCCCTCCTCTTCGCGGTGGGTGCGATCTCGGCCGATCCGCAGTCGGGGATCAATGTCTGGATCGCAGCCATCGTGATGCTGGTCGCAGCCATACTCGGGGATACGGTGAACTACTGGATCGGTCGTAAATTCAGCGGATGGGCAATCAGGAAGTTCCCCCGGATTATCAAGCAGAGCCATCTCGACAAGACCTCGGAGTTCTTCGTGCGCTACGGCGGCAAGGCCATCATCATTGCGCGCTTCGTTCCCATCGTCCGCACCTTCGCTCCGTTTGTAGCAGGCTCGGGAGCGATGGATTACAGGAAATTCATGACCTACAACGTCGTAGGCGCGCTCCTCTGGATCGGTTCGCTGGTGCCCGCCGGTTGGTATTTCGGGAATTTTCCCATCGTGAAGGACAACTTCGAGATCGTGGTTTTTGGCATCATCGGCGTTTCCCTGTTGCCAATGGTCATCGAGTTCGCGCGCGCTAAGATCAAACGCAAACCTTCATCGG
>CAMBTF010000174.1 GCA_945870545.1 Akkermansia muciniphila | reverse complement strand
CTGGGTCGAGGCCTCCGGTGAATATGCCTCCGGCATGGGTGCTCCCCCGAAGCCGGGTTACGGGCTCGCCGGCGTGATCGCGCAAGTCGATGGAAAGATACTCACCCTGAAAATGATCGGCCCGCAGGCCGAGGTGGAGACCGAGAAAGCCGCGCTGAGAGCTTTCGCCGCGAGCCTTGAGATAGTCCGTTAGATTTTTGATTAAAAATGGAAACCGAAACACAAACGCCAGCGAAGAACCGTTCCGCACTCCGGATCGCCTATGATTTCCTCTCCGGTTTTCATGTCGCCACCGCCACGTTGCTCCTGCTGCTGGTGCTGACCTGGTTGGCGACGCTGGAGCAGATCGACGCCGGCCTCTACCCGACACTGACGAAGTATTTCAGCTGGAAATCGCCCTATGTGATCCCGGTGCTGTACGGCTTAAAGGTGTTCATCCTGCCCGGCGGCTATTACGTTTCCGCGCTGTTGCTGGTGAACATGATCCTCGGGGGCATCATCCGCATCCGCAAGGGCTGGAGGCAGGCGGGCAACCTGATCTCCCACTTCGGCATCGTCTTCATGCTGCTTGGCGGCGGGGTAGCGCACCATTTCTCCGAGCGCGGCAACATGGCGATCTACGAGAACGAGACCAGCAACGTCGCCGAAGATTACCACGAGTATGTGGTCGAGGTGGCGGAGTCGAAAGACGGCGAGGCCGGTAAAATCCATGTGATCCGGGGAAAATTTCTCGAAGGTCTAACAGCCGGCAATCCGCGGATATTGCGTTTCGGCGAGCTGCCGCTCTCGCTGGAGATTTCCGGATACCTCGGCAACTGCCAGCCGGAGAGCGAGCTGATCAACGCACCCCGGAACCGTGAACTCGTGGTGGACGGCTACTACCTGCGTGAAATCGACAGTTTCGTGGAAACGGAGCGAAACGTGGCGGGCTGTTATGCGCGGATCGTGAAGGCGGATGGCTCGAAATCGGATCCCTTCATCCTCTGGGGCGGGCAGTTTCACCCTTTCACCGCTACGGTGGATGGGAGGAATTTCACCATCGACATGCGGAAACGCCTTTGGCCCATGCCCTTCGAGGTGAAGCTCGACAAGTTCACCGCGGATTTCCATCCCGGCACCTCGCGGCCCGCGAAATTCATCAGCGACGTCACCCGCGTGGAAAACGGACGCGAGGCTGAGATCCGCATCCAGATGAACGAGCCGATGCGATATGAGGGTTACACCTTTTTCCAAGCCAGCTATGGCCCTGCGGGTGCGAAGCCGGGGGAGAACATGTATTCCGTGTTTGAGATCGTCCGGAACCCGGCCGACCATTGGCCGGAATACAGCCTTTATGTCGTCGCGTTCGGTATGCTCGTGACGTTCCTCACCAAACTCGGCGGCCATCTCGGCGCCGCCTCAAGAAAAAGAAACCATGCAGCATAAGAATCCGGTCTGGGGTAAATGGGTAGTGGCGGCGCTCGCGGCGGGCGCTCTTGCCGTTGTGTTCGTGAACATGCTGATCGACAACAGGCCGAAGGGCGATCCGCAGAAGGTTGAGGGCTACGTTCCATGGGAAAAGGAAAGCGTGGAGGTTGTCGAGTCCCTGCCACTGCAGGACGGAGGGCGCATCAAGCCTTTCTCCACCTTCGCCGGTTTCAAGATGCTCCAACTGCACGGCGCGCGCTCGATGAAGGTGCTCGGCAAGGGCGGTGAGGAATACAAGATCAAGCCTACCGAGTGGCTGATGGACACGCTGTTCCGCCCCGAGCTCGCGGTGAACCTGCCTACCTTCCGCGTGGATAATTCTCAGGTTCTTGAAGCCATTTCCATAGAGACGAAAGGACGCCGCGACCGCTACAGCTACGCGGAGATCGAGCCGGGCATCCAAAAGCTCATCGAACTCGCGCAATCCTACGAACCCATCGAGAAAAAGCAGCGCGATCCGATGCAGCAGCAGGTCATCGATCTCGCCTACAACATCCGCAACTATGAGAGCCTGTTGGGATACTTTTCCTTCGCCCGGCGTGGGGTCGAGCTGCGGGGAACAGGAAGCGAAACCGTGGCCGACAAGCGCGCCGACCTCAGCGCGGTGATGACCGCCGCTCCGCAGCTCCGCAGCGAGATCGCTGCCGCGCAGAGCGAGAGCAGGGAGGTCGAACCGAGGCTTCAGGATCTTCTCCAGCAGGTGCTCAACGCCGCGAACTACTCGAAGTATGGCATGTTTTTCCTGCCTCCAAAAAACGCCTCCGACACGCAATGGCAATCCGCAGGCAACGCGATCATGGGCGTGATGACCATGGAATCGAAAGATCCGGAATCTGCCATCGCGGATGTCAAGCTGATAGAGACGGCGGTGCGCTCCGTGCCGGTTTCCGAGAAGGAGTTCCGCAAGCATTTCGCGGAGTTCAAGGAACGCATCGAGAAACGTGCAGACTCGCGCGGGGAGCTGCAGCGCATCGGCATGGAGGTTTCCTATTTCAAAACAGACTATTTCCTCAACGCGCTGGTCTGGTTCCTCCTAGGCACGCTCAGCGCGCTGGCGATGTGGGGATTCGGCTCCGGAAAAGCGGGGAAAATCCTCTCATGGGCGACGCTCGGTTTCACTGTCATCGGCGCGGTGTATTGCGTGGCCGCGATCGTGATCCGCTGCCTCATCATGCACCGTCCGCCGGTGGGCAACCTTTATGACACGATTATCTTCATCGGAGCGACCGGAGTGATCTTCTCGCTCCTCGTCGAGTGGATGTCGCGCAAACGCTTCGCCCTCGGGCTCGCGCCCATCCTGGGCACCGCCCTGATTATCTTGGCGAGGCGTTATGAGGTCGGCGATGCGGGCGACCACCTCGATCCACTCGTCGCGGTGCTGGACTCGAACTTCTGGCTGGCGACCCACGTGATCACCATCACGCTCGGCTATTCCGCCGGTCTGCTTGCCGCCATGCTCTCCTGCGGATACGTGCTGATGCGCGGCCTGAACCTGGATGGAGGCAACAAGGATTTGCGGCGCTCGCTGACCAAGGCGGTTTATGGCTGCATCTGCCTCACCGTTTTCCTCTCGCTCGTCGGCACGGTGCTTGGCGGCATCTGGGCGAACTACTCGTGGGGGCGCTTCTGGGGCTGGGATCCGAAGGAAAACGGCGCGCTGATGATCGTGCTCTGGACGCTTGCCATCCTCCACGCCCGCATGGGCGGCATCATTAAGGAATGGGGGCTGCATCTCGCCTCGCTGTTCACCGCCTGCATCGTGGCGTTCTCGTGGTGGCACGTGAACTTCCTCGGTGTGGGTCTCCACAATTACGGCTTCACCGCCGGCAAGGGTACGATCTGGGTTTTCTACGGCGTGATGATGCTGTTCATCCTGTTTGGGGCGGTCGCCATGCTCGTCGAGCATTTCGAAAAACAAGCCAAGATCGCCGCAAAGCCAAAGGCGGTAAAAGGTCTCGAAGCCTGATCGATGGAGCTCTTTCCTGCCGATCCCGCGGAAAACCTCCTGCCTTGCGATGGGGTGGTGACTTACCATGGACCCGTTTTCACGCCCGATGAAAGCGACGGCCACCTTGCTCGGTTGATCGCGGAGATCCCGTGGGAACATGATGAGTCCGTGATCTTCGGGAAACGCATCGTCACGAAACGCAAGGTCGCGTGGTTCGCAGACGGCGGGCGTCCCTACGCCTACTCCGGTACGATGAAGCACGCTCACCGATGGACGGAGCACCTCCTTTCCCTGAAAACCGTGGCCGAAAAAATCTCCGGCGCGCCCTGTAATTCCTGCCTGCTGAATCTCTACCAAGACGGCGGCGAAGGCATGGGCTGGCACTCCGACGACGAGCGATCCCTAGCGCCCTGCGCCCCCATCCTTTCCATGAGTTTCGGGGCGGAGCGGAAATTTTCCTTCCGGCATAAGCGCACGCGGGAAACCGTTTCCGTTTCTCTCGAAAACGGCAGCCTACTCGTGATGGCTGGCGAAACCCAACGCCACTGGCACCACCAGCTCCCTAAAACAGCGAAGGTTTCCTCACCGAGGGTGAACCTCACGTTCCGTTTGGTCATCTGACTTTCCGGAAATCATCCGGACGCGCAAAGCATCTTGATGGCGCGCTTGTTGCCCCAGAAACTTGGACGCAGGGTTTGAAGTTCGTCAGGTGGGCGGGTATTCCTGCTAAACGAGCAGTGATTTGCCTGTCATTTGCGCGGGCTGATCGAGGCGCAGCATTTCCAGCAGGGTGGGTGCTACATCGGCCAGGATGCCATCGCGCATTTTCCGGGATGAGGCGTCGTCGGCCACATAGATGATCTCCACGGGGTTTGTGGTGTGGGCCGTGTTCGGCGAACCGTCGGGGTTGCGCATGTATTCGCAGTTGCCATGGTCGGCGGTGATCAGGAGCTTGCCGCCGAGGCGAAGGGTCTGCTCGACGATGGCTTTCACGGAAGCGTCGATGGTCTCGACCGCTTTCACCGCTGCCTCAATGACGCCCGTGTGGCCGACCATGTCAGGGTTGGCGAAATTCAGGATCACGAGATCGAAGTCCTTGAGGTTTTCCACCACCGTGGAGGTCACCTCCTCGGCCGACATCTGCGGCTTGAGGTCGTAGGTAGCCACGTCCTTCGGAGAGGGGATGATGAAACGTTTCTCGCCCTTGTTCTCTTTTTCGACCCCACCGTTGAAGAAATAGGTGACGTGCGGGTATTTCTCCGTTTCCGCGATCCGCATCTGTTTCATGCCGGCGGCAGCGACCGTCTCGCCCAGCGTCATATCGAGCGTTTGCGGTGAGAAAATCGCTTCGCAGGGATAGGTCTCATCATAAACGGTGAGGGTCACATAATGCACTTTCGGAACGGCTCTGCGGTCGAAGCCGGTGAAATCCTCTTTCAGGAAAGCCTCGGAAAGCTCGCGCGAGCGGTCGGCGCGGAA
>CAMBTF010000173.1 GCA_945870545.1 Akkermansia muciniphila | reverse complement strand
GGGTTTTGCAACCCCTTTGAACAAGTCTAGCGAATGCATTTCCCCGTCCTCCGAAAGGGGTTTCAAACCCCTTCTCCATACATGGATGCTCTCCACCTTCGGGCTTTTTCGTTCTTGGAATCACCGCCGCTCTAACCATTCCTTGCGGCCATATTTCAGAGCGACGATCTCGGCGATGCGTTCGTCGTCCGGCTGGGTCTCTGCCTGCCACCAGCTATCCGCGAGGCGCTCCGCGAAAAGCTCGCCGCGCAGCCGCGAATCCCCCGCCGTGGCGACGGAGCCCTGGTGAAGCAGGCCGAGCTTTCCCCGGCGCTGCGCCGCCCCCGCGAGCTTTTCCCCGGCGGCATTCATGACATCGAACTCGACGGGATTCTCGAAACACATTCCGCCGGATTTGCCGTTCGCAGGGGCAAGGTCGGGCTCGCCGCCTTCGGCCTTCAGCACGTCGGATAGGATTTCGTGGATTGCGCGGTAGCTCTCGCCACCTTTCATTCGCGCGAGTTCATAACTCAGCGGGACGATGAGGCTGTATGTCCAGTCGCCGCGGTGATCCACCGTGCCACCGCCTGTCCAGCGGCGGACGAGGTTCATGTCGGGGAGTCCGTCACGTGAGTCCGCGAGTTTCCCGAAATAACCCAGACTACCCCACTCACCGTCCCAGCCGTAAATGCGGAGGATGGGATGGGTAGCATATTCCAGAAGCCACTCGTCCACCGCCATCGCTTCGGGACCGGAGCGTGCCAGCGGATCGAACCACAGTTCCATTTCGCGGAAAATCACTCCTGAAACTGGTGAACAGAAACCGGCCGGGAAAGGCAAAAAACAGGCCGGTCAAAAAAATGCGATCCGTTCAAAAAATAGGTTGCGCCCGCCTTAGCCTCTCCATAGCGTCCCGCCCACCCGAGCGGGATGGAGCGGTAGCTCAGTTGGTTAGAGCGCCAGCCTGTCACGTTGGAGGTCGCGGGTTCGAGCCCCGTCCGCTCCGCCATCCCCGTTCGAGTTGACCCCGCCAAACGGCCCTCAAAAGCCATAAGGCGGGGTTTTTCTTTATCTTCCGTCTCCCTTGGAATTTAGAGTTTAAAGTTTAGAATTTGAATTTTATGCCCACCGTCGCCATCGTAGGCCGCCCGAATGTCGGGAAATCCGCCCTCTTCAACCGCCTCGCCGGTCGCAAGATCGCGATCGTGCATGACCAGCCCGGAGTCACGCGGGACAGGATCGCCGCGCCCTGCACTCTGACCGCGCATCCCTGCACGCTGATCGACACCGGCGGCATCGGTGCCACACTCGACGACGGCTTCGGCGAGCAGGTCGCCATCGAGGCGGACATCGCGATGCAGACGGCCGATCTGATCCTTTTCCTCGTCGATGCCCAAGAAGGCCTGACCGCCATCGACCAGGCGCTCGCGCAAAAGCTCCGCAAGGCCAAGCCGCCGGTGCTACTCGTCCTCAACAAGGTGGATCATGACAAGCACGAGTCGTGCTTCGCGGATTTCACCAGCCTCGGCCTGCCCGATAGCGTCTTCGTTTCCGCCGAGCACGGACGGAACTTCGGCGAGCTGATCGACAAGATCGACGCCGTTCTCACGCCGCTCCATGTGGAGAGCGAGGAGGTGATGGAGGTGGCGGAAAAAATCGGGATCAAGCTCGCCATCATCGGCAAGCCGAACGCCGGGAAGTCCTCGCTGGTAAACGCCATTCTCAAAGATGAGCGCACCATCGTCTCCGAAATCGCGGGAACCACGCGCGATGCGGTGGACCTACCCTACTCGTTCATGGGCGAAAATTTCACCCTGATCGACACCGCCGGCCTGCGCCCGCGCGGCAAGCGCGACAACTCCGTCGAGGTCTTCTCCGCAATCCGTTCGGAAAAAGCGATCCGCCGTGCCGATCTTTGCGTCCTTGTCATCGACCTCGCGGCGGGCATTTCCGCGCAGGACCGCAAGATCGCCCAGCTCATCCTTGAGGAGAAAAAGCCCTGCCTGATCGTACTGAACAAGTTCGACCTCTTCCATCCCGGTGCCTCTTACAAAGAACGCGTGGCCGAGGCCGAGGAGCAAGTGCGGCGCGAGCTGTTCTTCCTTTCCTACGCGCCCTTCGTCGCCTGCTCCGCGAAAACCGGGGACTCCACGGAGCACGTGCTAAAGAAAGCGATCGCGATCAAGAAAGGCGCGCAGGACATCCCCGGCACCGGCAAGCTCAACCGTATCCTGCAAGCGGCGATGGAAAAGAACCCGCCGCCGACAGACAACAAGGCGAAGCGCATCAAGCTCTACTATGCCACGACGGCCACGAACGACAAATACTCTGTCATCCCGGTGCCGACACTTGTGCTTTTCGTGAACGACAAGCACCTCATGAAGGACTCCTACGAGGCCTACCTCACCAATCAGTTCCGCGAGGCGCACCCCGCACCCGGCATTCCCATTATCTTCTCCATCCGCTCCCGCACCCGTCGTGATTGGGAGCCGCCCAAAAAGGGCAACCAGGGGCATTGATCTGGCGGCCTTCCCCAAGCGATTTGGCAAGCGTACGAACCGCCTGATTATCGGCTTACCCTTACCGCCAGGTAAAATCATTCTTGTTCAAGGCAGCTGACCGTCCCGATAGGCTGTTGCCAGCGCACCCTCACCCGAAGTGATCCCAGCCGCCCTCCAAGCTCTCCCCCATGCCTTCCGGCACTAGCTCGCCGATCCTTGTCAGCTCCAGCCCGGGAAACATTGCCCCCCATCCACTCACATCCGCATCTGCCGGAGCCGTAAAAAGCAGCTCGAAGTCCTCCCCGTCCCCCAGCGCCTGCGCCAAATCGCAACCCTCCATGCAAGGCACCGCCGCCCGCTCCAGCCGGAACCCGCAGCCCGATGATTTTGCCAGCCTCGGCAAGTCCTTCGCCAGCCCGTCGGAAAGATCCATCATCGCCGTCGGCCGCAGGTTTTCCGCGATCCATCGCCCCGCCTCCACCCTCGGGAGAAATGTCAGGTGCTTCCCCGCCAGCGAGCCGCCCAGCCGCCCCGTCACCCAGATCCCATCGCCCGGCCTGCCGCCGGAGCGCATCACCGCTTTCCCACGCGCCACCGAACCCATCGCCGCCACCGAAATCACCGCCGCCGAGCCTTCCGGCACCCGGCACGTCTCCCCGCCCGCCAGCCGCGCCCCATACCGACTCAGGCAATCCCCCATCCCCCGGTAAAAATCCTCGATCCACCCAATCTCCATCGTCCCCGGCAGCGCCAGCGTTACCAAAAAACGCTCCCCCACACCACCCATCGCCGCGAAGTCGGACATCACCCGCGCCACCGCCTTCCAGCCCACCGCCCTGGGATCCGCGTCCATCAGGAAATGCACGCCCTCCACCAGCGCATCCGTTTTAAGCAGCCGCAGCATTTCCCCGCCCTCATCCATCACCGCGCAATCATCCCCCGGCCCCTCGCCCGCCTCACCCGCCGGAGCCAGCGCCACCAGCCTCGCGATCAGAGCGTCCTCCCCGATGTCAGCCAGCGTCTTCATGATCATAAGCGTGGAACCTCGGAGCCTTCATCCATCCCTCCACCATCTGCGTCCATCCCGTTCATCTGTGGTTAAAAAAAATTCTAAGTCGGCACCGGCAGATCATAAAACCGCACCGCCATCAGGCTCGCCACCGTCGCCGCGTTGAAAAGGAAATGCGCCGCCATCGGCGCCCAGATCGACCCCGTGAACTCATAAAGCGCCGCCAGCGCCAACCCGAAAACAAACAGCGGCAACAGCGCCGAAACACTGCCGTGCGCCGCGGAGAACATCAGCGCCGTGCACAGCCCCGACATCCATGGTCCCGCGAAGCGCTTCACCGCCGGATACAGATAGCCGCGGAACACCACCTCCTCGCAGATCGGAGCCACCACCGCCGCCGTGATCCCCATCAGGATCAGCACCGCCACGTTTTTCTCCTTTTGAAAAATCGCCACCGTATCCTGCACCTTCTCCACCCCCAGGTTCTCCATCAGATCCATATAGCCCAATCCTTGCAGCCCCGCGAAAATCGCCCACATGCACACCACCGTCACCGGTGCAATCAGCAGCACCCACGGCCATTGCCGCCATCGCAGCCCCAGCCAGCTCACCGGATCCACCCTCCTCACCACGATCGCCAGCGCGATCCCCGCCAGCAGGAATTGCAAACCGATGGTAACCACCAACCCCTCCGCAGTCACCTTGATCGGCGCATCACCCTCACCCATCACCGAAGCCCCCACCGCCTGCACATAAAAAAGCCCCGCCAACAGCGCGATCCCCAACAGATCCACCGGACGGTAAAACCACACCGCCACCTTCCCCACCGGAACCTCCGGCGGAGTTCCCTCCGCCCTCGCCCCCGCCGCGTAAAACCGCCACCCCGCCGCCGCCATAAGCAACAACACCGCCACCCCATAGGAGGCGTGGACGCTCAGCAAAGTCACATTCTCCATATTCCCGCGCCCAAGCTGCCCCCTCCCCGCCCCCCACGCCACTGGAAAATCCAAAATTCAAAATTCAAAATTCAAAATTCATCGCCCGCCCCGTCCACTTCATCGACCTCTTATGCGGCATCGACGGCTTCCGCATCGCCTTCGAGAAGGCCGGGGGAAAATGCGTGTTTTCCAGCGATTACAACAAGTTCAGCCGTCAGGCCGATGTGGCAAATTTCGGAGCACGCCCGGCGGAGCCTCACTCGCTCTCGGTGCGGGTGTCGCGGGAGAGGAGTTCCATCATCGCCTCAGCGGCGGGCTTGTGTTGGTAAAGGATGGAGTGGACGGCATCGATGATGGGAGTCCTTGCGCCCGCGCGCTGCGAGGCCTCGAAGATGGAAAGGGTGTTCGGCACGCCCTCGGCGACCATGCCGAGATCACCGATGGCTTCCTCTAGGGATTTCCCGCGGCCCAGCGCGAGG
>CAMBTF010000172.1 GCA_945870545.1 Akkermansia muciniphila | reverse complement strand
GCCATTCAAACAGATTACCGTCCGGGAAGTGTCAAAGGATTGTCAAAATTGAGCGGCAGAACGGACTATCCCTTTTCACTACTTTTTAAAAGAGCCTTTGAAAAGATGAATACTTTTTCATTGCACTTGTGACGGATGTATCCATGTTTCGTGAGTGAGATTCATCGCCGGAGATGAGACCAAAGCGAGCCTGAGAGATCGCGGCCTTACCTTCGAGATGATTCTTTCCGCTCCGGTTCTGGGTTTCATTCCGAATCCGGCACGGCACGGTCAGATGCTTTTGATTATTGAAATCTCAGGTTACGCGCATGCCGCCCCATGCGAACGACGGGGTGATGCTTGGCGCATCATCACCGCCTTCCCATCCCGCAAATACCACAAACACTTCCTCCCATGAAAGCCAAGCCGCCCGCAAAATACGATCCACGCAAAGTGAAACTCACTTCCTACGAGCAATCCATCGAGAATGCCGTCGATAAAAACGCCATTCCCGCGACAGATCCCGCATTGCTTGCAGAAGTGCGGACCGGTCTCGCCGCGCTCGCCACTTCGCTGCGCGGTGGCAAGCGTCCCGGTTCCGGTAGAAAACCCCGTGAGACGCGCCGCACCATGGTCCTGTTATCCCCTGCCGCGCGGACCCGCTTGGAAGAGTTGGCAACCGAAACCGGAAGTCTCAGCGCCGCCGTGGAAAAGGCTGTCATGGCATTTCCACACTGAACCCAAACCCACCTTAAGTTAAATGAATGCTAGGAATTTGCTTTTTCACCAAGGGCGAAGAATACACTGGGGAGCCGGTCTGGGAAGGGGAAAAGGGGGTTGCCCACTTGTCGCCATCGGCGTGTTAGGAGAAAGAAATGATGATTGTTGATCGAGAAGAAGACGAGCTACAGCCAGAGCGCGGCGCGCCATGTGCCGGTGGGTCTGTAGCACATGGCGTGACGCGTGGAGGCTGTTAGCTCCATCGCATGGTTAGGCGTTGCGGGCATTCAGAAAGATACCCGCACAAAGATGTAATCTGTCATCGTCTTGTCCGTTGAGCTCTGAACGCTTCCGAGAAACTGCGCGCCACCGTTACTCACTTGGAAACTGGTGCTGATCTGGTGACCATTGTCGTTCACAATGAGTCTGATGTACGAGATCTTCCCGTCGGAGGATACAATCGGCTCGACTTCGAGAATGATCTTGCCCGAGTCGGAGAGGGCGCGCTGGCCACTCTTTGTAGTTACAGCGACATTGGCGACTGAGTAGGCCTTCTGCTGCGCGACTAGCTTCTTTAGGGTATCAAGGGCCTCGGCGGGTTTTTCGCTGAGGTCTTGTTTCGCGGAGAACGCCGTCGCGGCGATTGTGGTGACGCTGTAATCCCCCCTGCGGGAAGTTCTCGATCACCGGGAAAACTTCCGCTATTTTCCCGCCGCCCATGACGCTGAAACAACTCGGCTGGACTCCGGAACTTGAATCCGCCTTCGCGCCCCACCGCGCGCAGGGCTGGGTTCCCGCGCGCCTGATCCGGGAAACTTCGATCAATTTCTCCGCGTTCCTAAAAGGCGGGGAGGAGTTCGACTGCATCCTCTGCGGGCGGCTATGGAACGCGGCGGTGACGGATTCCGACCTGCCTGCCGTGGGGGATTGGGTAGCGGTGGAGCTTGGCGACGAAGACCGGCCGCACGTGATCCGCGCCCAACTCCCGCGCCGGACGGTGTTTTCCCGGAAAATGCCTGGTAACAGCAGCCAGGCGCAGGTAATCGGCGCGAACATCGATGTCGTCACCGTGGTCACCGACGCAGGGTCGGACTACAACCTCCGCCGCATGGAGCGCTATTTCGCGCTGATCCGCCTCAGCGGCGCGAAGGCCGTCGTGCTGCTCAATAAGTCCGACCTTTTCACCAAACCGGAGCTGAAACAGGCCGCCGCGGAGATCTCCGCTCTCTGCCCTGAGGCCTCCGTGCACATCACCTCCGCGCTCAAGGGCGAGGGGCTCAAAGCAATACGCAGCCATCTCGCGCCGGGAATTACGATGTGTATCGTAGGTTCTAGCGGCGTCGGGAAATCCACCCTCGTGAACCAGCTCTACGGCGAGGAATGGCAGTGGACGAGCGAGGTCAACGAGGCCACGGGAAAAGGCCGCCACACCACCACCACGCGCGAGCTCGTCCCGCTGGATGGCGGCGGGATGCTCATTGACAACCCCGGGATGCGCGAGATCCAGATGTGGACGGACGAGTTCACGCTGCGCGGCAGCTTCGAGGACGTTGCCGCACTCACCGCCGCCTGCAAATACTCCGATTGCAGCCATGAAAAGGACGCGGGTTGCGCGATACGCGAGGCCGTGGAGAAAGGAACCCTTGACCCCGCGCGTTACGGCTCTTTCCTGAACCTCGAAACTGAGATCGAAGCCCTGCGCAAGCGCGCCAAGAAACGCCAGATGGCTACGGAGCGCTGGCACAAGCGCAACCACCGCGTGAAGGCGCGCAACCTCGACGACCGCATCCAACTCGAAAAAGACGAACGTGGTGAAATCTAAGATACAGATCGCAGCTCTCCTGCTTTTTTTCGTCGCCTCGTGCCTGCCGGCAGGGGCGCAGCTTGAGAAAAATCTGAAGGAAACCGGCACGCCCCCGTCCGTAAAGGGCAAGGAGGCGCCGAGTCTCCGTGAGCAGCTGGAGAAATGGAAGTCCGAGGCCGGGCGTGAACTCGAAGACCTAGAGCGTTACCACGGTGAAGTGCCGCCACCTGATGGGGCTACATCAGCGAATCTCACGACCCGGCGCCGTATCCTCGAACAGACCCTGCTCGCGATCTCGCGCCACTCCTCGATCTTGGATGAGGAGAGGCAATCCATAGCCGCTCTTGAAACCGCGAAAGCATCCGCCGCCGCGTGGAAAGGTTTCGACACGCCGCCGCCACATTCCCTGCTGATGGTGGATGAGCAGGTCGTAAGGAGGGAAGGCATCGGGGCTAAGAGAGCATCGAACCTCTCTTCCGTGGAGATTTACAAAAACGCCCTCACTGGCTATCTGAGGGAATCGAAGCAAGCCGAGGAAGAGATCACTTCCTCGCCCAATGCGGAGTTCAAAGACCCCGCTGTGCAATGGAAGCTCAACACCGTGAGGGCGAAAAAACGCCTGCTCATCATCCGCGCGAGCAGCCTAAAGCATTCCATTTCCTCCCTAGAGGATCTGATCGCCGCCGACTCGGTGGAACTCGCGTTGCTTTCCCGGAAGATCAAGGAAGCAGGCAAAAAACTTGTCTTCGGCAAGGAGGATTTGCTGCGCATCAAGCAAGCTACCGCGGATCGGGTCTCCGCGCTGCGAAAGGAGACCTCGGATGTCCGCAAGCGGCAGCGCAAGGCCGCGGAAGAAAAAGTCGCCGCCGCTGCCGCACTGGCAAGTCTGAAGGGAAGTGCCGCCCCGGATCTGGCTGCGTTGGAACTTGCGGAGCTGGGCGTGGAGATAGCGGACACCCAGGTCAATGCCCTTCAGTCGATATCCGATTTCTTGGATACCTTCGGCCAGATCGAGGCTTTCATTCCCGAGGCCTATGAGCACCGGTTGACGCTTTTCAACCCAGCGAAACCCGAGGACCAAAAGGCCGCGGTGGAGGCTCTCTCCGGGCTGAACCAGCGGCTCGACTCCTGGGAGGTCGTTGCGAAAAACGAGCTTGTCTCCGTCGCTGCGGATATCGGTAAACAGCAATCCCGCGTGTCTCTAGTGCCCGCCAATGATCCCCGGCTCGCCCCGCTCAACCGGCAGCTGACGGTGCTATGGGAAAAACAGGCGGTCATCCAGCGCACCATCCAGAGCATCACAACCCAGCGCCGCATGCTGGGGCGTTGGCTCGCCGAGCACCAAGGCAAGGAACGTGTGCCGTGGTATGCCGCGGCCGTTGATGCCGTATCGGGTGGATGGGACTCGTCGAAGCGTATTTGGAACATTCCGATCACCAAATACGAGGAAACCATCGAGAGCGACGGGCAGGAGGTCGTGCAGATCCGGTTCGTGAGTCTGGGCACTATCATCATGGCGGTGATCCTTTTCCTCATCACCTACTTCATCGCCTCGATGATCAGCCGCCGCATCCAGCGCATCCTCGTCCAGCGCAGGCTCATCGGAGAGAACCAGGCGCGGACTTTGCGGACATGGGTCATGCTGCTCGTCGCCTTTCTCCTCGCGCTCGCGACATTAAACTGGCTGAGCATCCCGCTCACGATCTTCGCCTTCTTGGCCGGTGCGCTGGCGATCGGCGTCGGTTTCGGCACGCAGACGATCATCAAGAATTTCATCAGCGGCATCATCCTGCTCTTCGAGAGGAAGGTCCGCGTAGGCGACATCATCGAGGTGGACGGCATCAACGGAGTCGTTTCGGAAATCAACACCCGCTCATCCATCGTCCGCGGTTTCAACGGTATCGAGAACCTGATACCCAACTCTTTATTCCTGGAGAACCGGGTGGTGAACTGGACCCTCAACACACGGCTCCTGCGCCGCGAGCTGACGGTTGGGGTGGTCTATGGTTCGCCCGCGCAATTAGTGATCGATCTCTTGAACGATGCGGCGGCGCGCCACGGACTCATTCTCAAGGATCCAGCCCCGTTCGCGGTGATGTCGAATTTCGGCGCCACCTTGGTGGAGTTCACTCTGTATTTCTGGATCGAGCTAAACGACAAGACCAACAGCCTCGTCGTGGCGAGCGACCTGCGCATCATGATCGAAAAGGGTCTCACCGAACTCGGAGTGAGCCTGCACCCTCCGTTATTAGAAGCAGAGGAGGCGAGGAGACGCGCCGCAGACACCCCCACAAGCAGCGCGAAGCCCAGCTTGCCATGACAGGCACGGAGCCGATCTACGTGTGCGGCGCGACGGCGTCGGGAAAGACGGCATACGCCCTCTTGCTCGCACTAGAGACCGGCGG
>CAMBTF010000171.1 GCA_945870545.1 Akkermansia muciniphila | reverse complement strand
GCGGAAAAACATTTCCCTCAAACTCGATCAGCGCACCAAGGGAGAATCCGATACCGCCGTCGCCGCCGCCTCGATCCTGGCGCGCGAGCGTTTCATCGACTGGATGGACGCCGCCACGAAAAAGGCGGGCTTCACGATCCCGCTCGGCTCCTCCTCGCTGGTGGTGGATGCAGGGAAAAAGCTCGTCGCCGCGCATGGCCCCGAAGTCCTCGGGAAATTTGCCAAGCTACATTTCAAGACGACGCAGCAAGTGACCGGCGAGCTATTCTGAGAAATAAGAAACGGGATAGACGCGGATGCCCAATTCGCGGGCTTTCTCGCGGAGGCCAGGATGTTTCGAGAAGGTCAGGATGGAATCGA
The DNA here is from genome assembly GCA_945870545.1 of Akkermansia muciniphila. Lineage (GTDB taxonomy): Bacteria > Verrucomicrobiota > Verrucomicrobiia > Verrucomicrobiales > Akkermansiaceae > Luteolibacter > Luteolibacter muciniphilus_A. The sequence goes on along the minus strand of CAMBTF010000171.1, from coordinate 4,573 downwards.
CAGGCAAGGATTGGGAACGATCGATCGCGGCCAGCGTTTCCACCGCTTTGCCGATCGCGTATTCGTGGATGATATCGGGATGCAGGCATGCCGGAGGCAGCGGCAGATCCTTTTCGCTCTCCTTCGCCCAGATCAGCATGCGGTGAGGCTTTTCGCCCCGAGCATCGCGATCGCCGAGCCATTTGACCGGCGTTGCCTTTTTCCCGATATACAATTTCCAGCGCTCCTGCATCCAGAATACATCGATCAGGGAAACTCGCATCGCTTTCTCCAGCGCCGCCATGCAGTTCGCGGTGGTATGGGGTTTTTCCACGGCGTGGTAGCGCGCGCTCCATTTCCCGGGCGCGACGGTTCGGAACGATAGGGCGAGCACCTCGCTCTTGCAGCGCCGCGCCAACAGGCTCGGCACAGGGCTGGCACGGGTCAGCCTTCCGAAAAAAGGCACCAGCTCGCCCTGCCAGCCGACGCGTTGGTCGGCGAGGATGCCAACGACCCCGTTTTCACGGAGGAAACCGCTGACATGGTGGAGGCTGTCCCGTTTCGAAAACATACGCGCACCATCCGCCTGCCGTTCCCGGAGAACTCGCTCGTTGAGGATGGGGTTGTTCAGCGGGCGATAGAATCCGCCGATTTTCACGCCTTCGGGAAAGGTCCGGTGAAGGCGGGTGAGGAGTTCCCAGTTTCCCATGTGTGCCAGCAGCAGCAGCACGCCCTTGCCTTGTGCTGCCGCCTCCGCCAGCAGCTCCGGGTTCTCCACCTCTAGAACCTCGCCGATATCCTCGCCGCGCATGTTCGCGGAAACGGACGAGCACATCAGGTTCGCCACGGTGCGGATGAACGATTCCCTCGCCGCGCTTTCGCTTCCCTCCGCGCCCACCGCGCCGACGATCCTGAGGTTCCGGGCGATCGTGTTGCGCCGCACTTTCATAAAAGGCCAGATCGCGCGTCCAAGGCATTCGCCAACCGCGAAGACCGTCTCAGCGGTCAACTGCCGGAACAAGGCGGCGACGGCCGAGTGCGCCCACGCCTCCACCCGCCACTTCGCCTTTTTAACGAATCCGGCTTCCATCCTAGTTCAGCTCCTCCCGCCTACCGAGGGTGATCGCGATACCGAGCGAGCCGACGAACACGAAGTAACAGGCGAGCAGCTCCAGATAGCTCTTACAGATGCGCGGGATCTCCGGGGAAAAGGAATCACCGAGCACAGCCTCCCAGAACTGCGGTGCGCCGATCACGCGGTTGAAAACATAAATGATTAGCAACGCCGCCGCGATAAGGCCAGCTCCCGCGTGGTGACCCATCGTTTCAAAAAAACGCAGCATCACCCAGCGATGGCGGATGATCGTGATCAGCGCCGCGCCGAGCAACACGCCGATCACCCATGCCTCGGGAAATGGCCATTTCAGGATACCGGAGATAAAATCCTCCAACTCGCCGACCAGCGCCGCCGCCAGCCCGAACGCCAGCACCCGGCACACGGCGCGGCGGGGCCCCGAGTGTGCCATTGCGCCGGCCATCACCACGGTGGCCGCCGCAAGCAGCGCGGCCTGCATCAGTTCCACCGTCCCCCGTTCCAGCGGTGCGCCCGGGCGGTTCGGCAGCCAGGCGGGCAGCAAGATCGTCACGGAACCCGCACAGATCAGCAACCCGCGTAGCAGGGTGGTCTTCCACCCGCCCGCTCCGGCGCTTCGGTTGTCTGGTTTCGGCACGAACCTGACTAGTCCATGGAGCGCACCCCGCGCAAGGCGGATGAGCGGGAATCGCCCGCCACCGAAATTTTTCGGGTTTGCCGAAAAGCCCCGCCCCTGCCAGATTCCGGCCGCCGTGAAGACAATTTTTGAGAAAATCCGCGACGGAGAGATCCCCGCCGATGTGATTTACCGCGACGAGCAATGCTTCGCCTTCCGCGACATTTCCCCGCAAGCACCGGTTCACATCCTGATCGTCCCCAACAAACCCATCCCCCGCGTCGGCGAGGCGGAACCCACGGATCAGGTGCTTCTCGGCCACCTGCTTCTGACTGCCGCAAAGATCGCCTCCGACCTCGGCCTGTCGGAAAGCGGCTTCCGCGTGGTGATCAACAACGGCACGCATGGCGGCGAGACCGTCCCGCACCTCCACGTCCACCTACTCGGCGGCCGTCAACTCACCTGGCCCCCAGGCTAACCTCCAAATTTCAAATCTCAACCTGAGATCATGCGCCGCCGCCCGCCTCTTACTTAAAACTTAAAGTTTAAAGTTTCCCATGACCGCACGTTTTTTCCAACTCTTCACCGGGATCTTCGCCACTGCCGTTTCCTGCCAGCCCCAGCAGTCCTGCCAGCCGCGATACGAAAAAGTGGTGTTTGTCCACGGCATCCTTGAAGATGGCGTTTCCTTCGAGCCGTTACGCCTCCGTTTGGTAAACCATGGGATCCAATGCCACGTCCCGCAGCTCAAGCCGAGCGATGCCCGCGACGGCATCGAACAGCTCGCCGAGAGCCTCAAGGAGGAGATCAACAAGGAATTCGGCCCGACAGACCGCTTCGCGATGGTAGGCTTCAGCATGGGCGGCCTCGTTTCCCGGTATTACCTGCAGAACCTCGGCGGCGCCGAACGCTGCGACACATTCATCACTGTCTCGTCCCCCCACCACGGCACGAATGTGGCCTACGCCTACCCCGGCAAGGGCGCTCGCCAGATGCGGCCCGGCAGCCCGTTCCTGAAAGACCTGGAGGCCACCGAAGACCGCCTTGGGGACATCCCCGTGGTTTCCTACCGCACCCCCATGGATCTCATCATCCTCCCCACCGAGTCCTCCGTCTGGAAACGCGCCGAAAACCATTCCCACCCCGTCATCCTCCATCCCCTCATGCTCTACTCGAAGCCCGTCCTCGATGATATCGAGAAACGCATGGTGATCGGTAAAAAGGGCGCGTAGGCCGCGGCTTTGCTTTGCGACACGCTTGCCGGACTCCGGAACCCACCATCCGTGCCCATCCTTGGTGAAAAATGATCCAGACCGCGCCTCGAAAATTCCTCATGGCTGGACTGATTTGCCAGCCGCCTTACCAAATGGTTCTTGACGGAAAGCTCCGCGCCCCTTGTTTTCGTGGGCAATTCCCGCCGCTTTCCGGCGAAACCCAGAAACCGAAATCCCCATGTCCGATCCATCCCATGATCATTCCGACTTCATCCACAGCGAGGAGTTCCTCCACGGCCTGATGAAGCGGCAGCTCAAGCTCTCCATCGCCTGCGCGACGGCCTTCATCGTCCTGCTCTTCGGCCTGCCGCTGATGAACTACCTCGCTCCCGATGTCATGGCGCAGAGAGTGGGCGGATTCACCCTCACGTGGCTGATCCTCGGGGTGCTGTTTTTCCCTTATGTCTGGATCATCGCGAAATGGTTCATCGTTCGCTCGATCGCCCTGGAAGAGGCCGAGGTGCAGCACGCCGCCGAGGGCAACAAGCGCAAACCCTAACCCGACATCCGCCTCATGAACCTAACCGCTTTGCTATCCCTCGCCGCCGCGTCCTCACCCAAGGGTGTCGATCCCTGGATCCTCGCTTTCTCCGCCATCACGGTGGTGATTACTATCTGGATGGGTTTCCGCTCCGCGAAATCCTCCAAGTCCGCGTCCGATTTCTTCGTTGCCGGCCGTTCGGTCTCGGTGGGATGGAACGCCTCCGCGATCTCCGGCGAGTATCTCAGCGCCGCCAGTTTCATGGGCATCGCCGGGATGGTGATGCTCTCGGGCTATGACGCGCTCTGGTATCCGGTTTGTTACGCGTGCGGCTACCTGTTCCTGCTGCTCTTCATCGCCGGGCCGCTGCGGCGCTTCGGGGCTTACACGATCCCGGATTTCGCGGAAGGCCGCTACGACTCGCCGGTGTTCCGCAAGATCGCCGTCTGCTTCGTGCTGTTCATCGGGTTCTTCTACACCATGCCACAGATGAAAGGCGCGGGGGTTACGCTCGCCTATATTTTCCCCGGCCTGCCGTATTGGGTCGGCGTATTGGTGGTGGGCGCGGTGATCACGCTCAACGTCGCCCTTGGCGGCATGAAAGGCATCACCCTGGTGCAGGCGGTTCAATACTGGATCAAGATGTTCGCCATTTCCGTGCCGATCTTCGTGCTGCTGTCCGTGTATGGCGGCTACGGAAAAAACCTCTCGCTGAACAAATCCATCTCCGACTCCCCGCCCGCCATCGTGCAAACCGTGGATCCCGGACAAACCGAACGCGTCCTGCCTGCCAAAGCGCCGAAGGACGAGGACTGGATCGCCCCCTTCGGCCCGCTGACGACAAAGGCCGCCAAGGCCGCCGGCCTGACGCCGGAAGAATCGAAGCCTTACTCGCTGCTCTACACCTTTTCGCTGATCGTCGCGCTCGTTTGCGGCACGGCGGGTCTGCCGCACATCCTCGTGAGGTTCTACACGAACCCGGATGGCATCGCGGCGAAAAAGACCACGATGTGGGTGATGATCCTCATCGGTGTGTTCTATGTGTTCCCGCCGGTCTTCGGCGTGCTGGGGCGGAATCTCCTGCCGGAACTCTACGAAGCGACCGGGTCCAAGGGGCCGGACAAGGTGGT
>CAMBTF010000170.1 GCA_945870545.1 Akkermansia muciniphila | reverse complement strand
ACGGTCTCGGCCTTCACCTTCTCATCGGTGCCGCCCTTGCGGACGAGGAGCTGTTTCATGATGCCGACCTGATCCGAGTAGGCGGTGATCGAGAAATTCTTCTTGTAGCCGAGCCGGTCGATGCCGCCGCGCAGGAGGCGCACGCAGAGGGAGTGGAAGGTGCAGACGGTCATTTCCGACGCCGCCATTTTCGAGACCATGCCGCCGATGCGTTCCTTCATTTCGGAGGCGGCCTTGTTGGTGAAAGTGACGGCGAGGATCTCGGAGGCGGGGACTTTCCGCTCCAGCATGTGGGCGATGCGGCAGGTGACCGTGCGCGTCTTCCCCGTGCCCGCGCCCGCAAGGATCATCACCGGCCCGTCCTGGGCGGCGACCGCTTCGCGCTGGGCGTGGTTGAGGGATTCAAAAGCGAAGTCGTTGGCCATGGGCAGGGTGAATCAATAGGGCTGCGCGGCGTTTGGCAATCGTGGAGCGGAGAAAGCCTAGCGAAGAGATTTTTTTAACCGCAGATGGACGCAGATTCACGCAGATTGAAGAGGAAGAGCCGCGAGAGCTTTTTTCTTCCTTCACGTCCATCTGTGTCCATCTGCGGTTGGATTTTCTTCCATCAATTCCGGACTCTTGATCCCGGCGGTTGACTCTTTCCGCTGACCGCCGGAATAATGCGCCCGGCCAAAGCCCCCAATCAACATCATGGAAAACGTCATCATCATCGGAACCGGCTGTGCCGGATACACTGCCGCCATCTACGTCGCTCGCGCGAACCTGACCCCGCTCATGCTTTCCGGCACGCAGCCCGGCGGCCAGCTCACGACGACCACCGAGGTTGAGAATTTCCCCGGTTTTCCCGAGGGCATCATGGGGCCGGAGATGATGATGAACATGCAGAAGCAGGCGGAGAAATTCGGCACGCGCATCCAATACGCTAGCGTTGAGTCGATCGCGAAGGACGATGACGGGAATTTCAGTGTGAAACTCGGCGGTGGCGAGACGCTGCGTTCGAAGACCGTGATCATCGCGACGGGAGCTGCGCCGAGGCACCTTGGTCTTCCGAACGAGAAGGATCTCATCGGCCGCGGCCTGACATCGTGCGCGACCTGCGACGGCGCGTTTTACCGTGATGTGCCGGTGGCGGTCATCGGCGGCGGCGATAGCGCCTGCGAAGAAGCCGGTTTCCTCACCCGCTTCGCCAGCAAGGTCTATCTCATCCACCGCCGCGACGAGCTGCGCGCCTCCAAGATCATGGCCGAGCGCGCCCTTGCAAACCCCAAGATCGAACCGGTCTGGAACAGCGGGGTCGAGGAATACCTCACCAATGAAAAGGGCGAGATGCGTGCCGTGAAACTGAAAAACCTGGTGGACGGATCGGAAAGCGAGCTCGCGGTGGATTGCGTGTTCGTGGCGATCGGCCACGTGCCGAACAGCGGCTTTGTCAGTGGCCTGGTGGATCTCGATGAGAACGGTTACATTCTTCAGGTTCCCGGACGCACCGCCACCAAAACCCCCGGACTTTTCGCGGCGGGCGATGTGGCGGACCATTACTACCGGCAGGCGATCACGGCGGCCGGGCAGGGTTGCGCGGCGGCGCTGGAGGCGGAGCGCTATCTGACGGAGCACGAGTGAAAAATTCAAAATTCAAAGTTCAACTTTCAAAGAAGAATCGTATTTCCCCGTGAAAACATCACCCTTACTGTTATCCATCTTATCCCTGTCTTTGCTTATTTGATCAGGAAGTAGGCGGTTTCGGGCAAGGACTCTGACGCGGGTTGACCTGAGCACCCGGACTGGGCAGCATTCATGCAAGTTATGGAAATTTATCATCCCACCACCCATGACCATCATTTCCTGCGGGAAGACCGCACCATTCTGTGGCGGCGAATCGCCGCCCATCTGGCGGCGCATCCCGAGGACTTGCGGATCGCCTTGGAAAACATTGAACGCTGGTTGATGAGCGGGCGGCTGCATCCCGCCCCTTTGCTTGATTGGCGGGAACGAATCTTGGCGGCGCGTGAATCCCCGGTGGCGTTCGATCAGCTCATCGCATTTCTCGCAGATCCGAACCACGATTCAGAGCGGATCAAATCCTGTTCGCCATTCGTCGGACTACCTCTTCTCACATCTCCCAAATGAACCTTCGCTCGCTCCAGCATGTCATCGTGGCGGCCAAATCGTTGGCGGAAGGGAAAAGGATAATCGTTTTCGGCTCTGCTTCCTTGCTCGCCTCTTACCCGGAACTGGGTTCTCCATCCGGGCCATTGGCGACAACCTACGATGCCGTTATCCTCTGCGAGCCTTTCGACGAGTTGACCTCGGTGATGCTACATGAGGCACTCGGGGACAACCGAACTTACCACCGGATCCACGGCTCATTTGTCTTGCTTGAGCACCTCGAAAACCTGCGGGGGCACGTAGCGTTTCACGGTTTCCTCCCATCCGGCGGGGCCGGTGAGGGATTTGATCATGCTGGAGGAAAGCTCGGCGATGTCGCGCGGTGGCATCAGAAAGACGGTGGTGATCTTCGGAGCCATGTCGGCGTTGATGTGGCGCATGACGCGCTCGTATTCGTAATCGTTCGGCGAGCGGATGCCGCGCAGGATGTAGGCAGCGCCCATCTTGTCCGCGTAATCGACGAGGTAGCGATTGTCGAAATGGGCGACCTCCAAGCGATCGCTGGCCGGGACGGATGCGCGCAGCATCTCCAGCCTTTCGTCCAGCGAGTAAGAGTAGCTCTTCGCCGGATTGCTGCCGATGGCGACGATCAGGCGGTCGAACATTTCAAGCCCGCGCTCGATCATCCAGAGGTGTCCGTTGGTCGGTGGATCGAAGGATCCGGCATAAACCGCGATGCGCATAATGGGGAAACTTTAAATTTTAAATTTTAAACTCCAAGGAAGAGTTTTTGGGACGCACACGGGCGATGGTTGAGCGATGGAGATGCCGATTTCTTCACTTAGGGTTTAAAGTTTAGAATTTAAAGTTTGGTTCCTTGGTTGAGGGCATGGAGTTTCTGGCCGTCGGGGCTTTGGTAGGAGTAGGAGGTGGCGAGAGTTTCGTTGAGGTAGGCTTTGGCGATGTGGACGGCTTCGGGGAGGGGTTTTCCCAAAGCGAGACCGGCGGCGACGGCGGCGGCAAGGGTGCAGCCGGTCCCGTGGGAGGCGGCGACGTCCAGGCGCGGGGAGCTGTAGCGGTGAAGGATTTCTTCATCGAAAAGCAGATCCAGGCATTCCGCGCCGCCGAGGTGGCCGCCTTTGAGGAGGACGGCGCAGCCGTATTCGGCGGAAAGTTTCCGGGCGGCCATTTCCATCGCTTTGGCGTCGGGGATTTCCGCGCCGAGCAGGGTTTCGGCTTCCGGGAGGTTCGGGGTGATGACGGTGGCCAGCGGGAGGAGTTCGTTGCGGTAAACCGCGATGGCATCGGCTTCTAACAGGCTCGCGCCGGTGGAGGCGATCATCACGGGATCGACCACCAGCGCGATGTGCGGATGCTCGCGGAACACGGCGGCGACGCGGCGCACGTGTTCCGCCGAGCCTAGCATCCCGGTTTTCACCGCGATGAGGGGAAAGGCGTCGAGCATCAGCCGGATCTGATCTTCGACCATCGCCGGATCGACGGGATCGACACGGCGGACGATGTTCGCTGTTTCCGAAACGATGCAAGTGACGGCGGTGAGGCCGTGGAGGCCAAAGTGCTGGAAGGTTTTCAGATCCGCCTGCAAGCCCGCGCCTGCCGAGCAATCGGAGCCGGCGATGGTCATCACGGCGGGAGGAGCGGGGCGGTTCTTCGCGGGGTCTATCATTGTTCCTTGATTCTTTCCTTCTGCTTCCCAATCCTTTCCGCATGTCCAAAGACATCAAGGAATTTGAAGGCCTACGGGTCAAAATCGATGATGTCATCTACATGCCCAGTCTCGACGCGCCGCCGGATCGTCCGCACCCGTTCGTGTATTTCATCAGCATCTTCAACGATTCCCCCGTGCCGGTGACGGTACGCGGCAGGAAATGGGTGGTGGTGGAGGATGGCGGGGAAACGACCGTAGTCGAGGGCGACGGGGTGGTGGGTCAGCAGCCGGTGATCGCGGCGGGAGAGCATTTCTCCTACAATAGCTACCATGTGGTCGGCAGGGCGGCGGCCGTGTCAGGCTCGGTTTTCGGAGAAACTGCGGCGGGCGATTGGGTCTTCGCGAGGATCCCGGAGTTCCGGCTAGAGATTCCGACGTGGGCTTGAAAGTTCAGAGTTCAATTTTCAACTCTCAAGGAAGATAATCCGAACAAATTCTGTCAACGCACTTCAATGAGTTTGTCGCCGCGCTCGATGAGTTCCACCACTTGGGGGATAAGAGGCTCGAACCACTGCAGCAAAGCGCGTCTGCTGGTGTTGCCGATGCGTAACCAGACGATGACGGGTGTCTCTCGGCTCTGGCTGAGACGGTGGGGAAAGTCCTCGTCTTTGGTAACGATGACAGCTTCGTGTTTCAGAGCGTAATCCCAGATGGGCGAGTCGTCTGCGTCACGTAGTCCGATGTCCGCAACATGCTCTGCCGTGTGACCTTGGGCGGCAAGGAATCTTGCTAATGCTGGCGGCAGCTGAGCATCGACAATGAACCGCATCTTCACCGGGTAACGAGAACGGGGTGATCGGCTTCGGCGGCGGCGAACTCGAGGCAGGCGGTGATGTCCTCGGATTCAAGATACGGGTAATCTTCGAGGATTTCCTCTTCCGGCACCCTGGCGGCTAAAAGATCGAGGATATCTTTCACACGGATGCGCATCCCGCGGATGCAGGGACGGCCTCCGCATTGGTTCGGGTTGAATGTAATCCGCTCGTTCATGCCGAACTTATAGACCGGATGGGGCGGCGGGTAAAGGATTCGGTTTTTCGATGAGTTTGGTGCCACGACAAAAAAGAGGCTCCCGTTTCCGGGAGCCTCTGGGTTGG
>CAMBTF010000169.1 GCA_945870545.1 Akkermansia muciniphila | reverse complement strand
AAACTCCAGCGCCATGGCCATGAAGATCGGCACGAGCAGGGCGGCGGTCGCGGTGTTGCTGGCAAGCTCGGACAGGAAGATCACGAATGCGACCACACCCATGATGATCGCCCACAGCGGCCATTCGCCCATCGCACCGCCGAGCAGGCGCGCCATGAAAAGGCTCGCGCCGGAAGAGCCGAGCACGGCACTGAGCGCTAGTCCGCCACCGAAAAGCAGCAGCACGCCCCAATCGGTGCCTTCCTCAATCTGCCGCCAACTGACCACCCGCGTCGCCGCTAACAACCCGATGGCGGCGAGCGCGACCCACGTATCGATGTCGGAAATCCCCAGCAGCTTCCCGAGCGGGGTGCCGAAAATCCAGCCAAGGGCGGCCGCAGCGAAGATGGCGAGCGTGATGATGCGCGGCCGGGTGAATTCGAAACGCTCCGCCTCGACCTCGATTTTGCAAGCCCCCTCATTGGACGGTTTCAGCATGAAATGGAGCGTGGCGACCATCGCCGGAAGCAGCACAATCACGGCCGGAATTCCGAATTTCAGCCACTCGGAAAAGGAAACGCCGAGAGCTTTCGCGGCGATCCCGTTCGGCGGGCTGCCGACGATGGTGCCGAGGCCGCCGATGCTCGCTGCATAGGCGACACCGAGGAGCAGGAAATAGGTATTCTTTGGGGCGGCACCTTCCGTCCGGAACTGGCTGATGATACCGAGCGCGAGAGGGATCATCATCGCCGTAGTGGCGGTGTTGCTCACACACATCGAGAGCAATGCTGTGCCTGCAAAAAGGTAGAGGCATACGGGAATGAATTTCCCTTTCCCCAACTGCGCCAGCTTCCCGGCCAGCCAACGGTCGATCCCCTGCGCGGAAAGCGCCGAAGCGAGCGCGAAGCCGCCAAGGAATAGGAAAATGGGCGGCGCGGCGAAGGACGCCAGCGAATCCTTCACATCGGAGAGCCCCATCACCGCGGCGATCACCGGCACAAGAAGCGCCGTGATGGCGAGCGGCAGTGCCTCGGTCATCCATAGGAATGCGATGCCCACAAACAGCGCCAGCCCAAGCCGCACCAACCCCGGATCCAGCCCTTCCAGCGCCTTCGCCTCCGAAGCCAGCGGCAGGAAAAGCGCGATGGCGAGCATAAGCGCGATACCGGTGGCCACTTTCATTTCCACGATTCAAAACCGAAAATCCGCCCGCGAACATCAAATTTGACGCGCCGCCCGGTTTCCACCAGTCTGCGGAACGATGAAAGGAAACCGCTTGTTCACGCTGGCCTGCTGCGGCCTCGGACTGATGGCATTTTCGCAGCTCCTGATCGCCGGCATGGCGCTGGCGGTGAGGGTCGAGGAAGGACGGCAGGTGAAAATCATCGAAAGGAAAGTGGAGAAGCTGGTGCCGATCCGGATCAGCGTGCCGGTGCCCAACGATCTCTCTGCGGAACCGGTGGCGAAGGCGGAGCCGATTTTACCGCCCGTGCCAGAGCCGGAGCAGCTCGTCACGCCCGCTATCGCGGATCCCCGCTCGGAGCTTCTCGTTACCGAAGCGCGAAAGGCACGGATCGCGGGCGACATGGGTGCCGCGATCGTGAAGCTTGAAGAGGCGCTCGGAGAATCCCCGGGCAACCCCACCGTGCTCTACGAACTCGGCATGGTTCACGAGATGATGGGCGTCTATGAAAAGGCGGCGGATTATTACGAGCTAGTCTTCCAGCTCGGCGTTTCCGGTGCGGGAAACCTTTACGAGGCGGCCGCCGCGAAATTGCGCGACGGCTTCGAGCAACCCGGCGACATGCTCGGCAAGCTCGCGCTCGGCCGCGTGCGTATTTTCAACGACGCGAAGGCGGCCGGCGGGCAGCGTGTGGTGCTGACCGTTCCCGTCCAGAAAGCACCCGGCCAGGAAGTCGAAACGCCCGAATTACAGATGGAAGTGCTTTTTTTCAACAAAACCGATAAAGGCACGATCGTCCCGCTTGCGCGTGAAGAGGAAGCATGGGCGCAGCACTCGTGGGTCACCATGCCCTTCGATTGGGCGGGCGGTGAGGAATCCCTGCGCGTGAATTACCGGATTCCAATCCGCGATGAGCAGACGGCACACCTTTTCGGTAAACTCAGCTACTACGGCCAGGTCGTCACACTGAAATACAAGGGCGAGGTGCTCGATGTGCAGGCGTGGCCGCGCGATCTCGCGGCGAGGATCGGGCAAGCGGCACCCGCCGGAGACCAGTTAGGAGACTCCCCCGAGTTTCTCGACCAAGATATCCTGCCGCCGAACTTCGATCCTGACATTCCGCTTCTCAATCCTCGGTTGGGCGAGTGAAATATAACCCACAAAAACCCGGTATGGACCATGTGAACGAAGAAGTAGGCGAAGAGGAGAACAGGTTCGGTGATTATGTACCGCAAGAGTGCCTTGCAGAAACCGAGACGACCAGGACATGGCTGGCCAAGCAGACATCCGTGGGGCGCATGGTGCTCGTGGAGGAACTCAAAGAAGGGGTGAAAAGCGAAGAGTTTATCGCGGATGTCCGCGCCAAGGCCGGGGTGGAGCATCCGCTGGTCAGCTCGATCTATGAGGCCACAATGGAAAACGGGCTTTATCACTACGCGCATGAGCTGCTCCCCGGAGAGACCCTTGCCGACCGCGCGCGGCATGGTGAAAACATCAAGGCGCAGCGTCTCGTCCACATCCTCCGACGGGTGGCGGAAGCGAACATTTATCACGAATCCCACGGCAACGCCACCGCACCGCTGGAACTGGATGCCATCCACGTGGACAAGCACGGTGTCATCCGCCTCAAAAACCTGGTCGTCGCCGGCGACCGCGTGCCGGATCAATCCCTCCGCGACGTCCTGAGGCTGGGCGCGGCGCTGGAACCCCTCCTCGACCAGCACCATCCCGGCGCAACCCGCTGCCTCACTCTGCTCTCCTGGATGCGCGGCGAAAATGTCGCCCGGCCTTTGAAATGGACGCAGATCCGCGATTACTGCGAACAGATCGAACAGCAACTGGCAACCCCCTCTCAGCTGGCGGCACCACCGACCGCCGCAATCCGTCCCGAGAAAAAAAGCATCTTCGTATGGGTCGTCGCCGTTCTTTTCGTGGCTGTCATCGCGGGCGTGTTGCTTACCCTGATGAAAAACAAGAAACGGGCGCCCTCGGAGGCTCCGCTGCCCGGCTGGGTCGAAATCAAAGCTGGCGATCATGATACGCCGGACGGAGTGCGGGTCAGCGTGCCGGATTTCACCATCGCCGCCTGCGAAGTCACGATCGGCGATTACGCCGATTTCCTCGAAACCCTGGACATCCTCGCCAAAGAAGGAGGTCAAACTACCTTCGATCACCCCGATCAGCCGGAAACGAAGACCAGCCATGCCCCCGATGATTGGGAAAAACTTTTCCGCGCCGCGAAAGAGGGCGGGATGTGGGGTGATCGCGAAATCAACATCCACTCGCCGGTGGTGAGTGTCGATTGGTGGGACGCTTTCGCCTACGCGAAATGGAAGAAGTCCTACCTGCCGACACAGGAGCATTGGCTCGGTGCCCTGATGAACGGCTCGAAGGTTCCTTCGCAAATCCCCGTTAGCGTCCTCCAACCGGTGAACAAGGAAACGGAAGACCGCACTTCAAACGGCCTGCTGGGCATGGCCGGTTCCGTTTCCGAATGGACCGGAGAACCGCGCACTAGCCCATCGAATCCACTTGGCGAACCGCTGTGGGTGATCATCGGTGGATCCTACCTGAACCCCGGCAAGGGCGCACTCAGCCGGGAGTGGGTCACCGACCGCATGACCCGCCGCCCGGATCTCGGGTTCCGCATCTGCAAGGATGCCGGGAAGAACTAGGTTCGCGTGAGGAAACACTCGCCGTCGAGCTTCGCGCCATCGGGCAGCGCGTGGCCGCCGGGGAAAAGTTTCCCGCCTGCGATGTGCCAGCCGGGGAGGAGCTTGCCCCATGAGTCCGGCTTGTGACCGGACTGGAACTCGCAGCGTACATCGGGCATGGGCGGATCAATCAAGGACATCGCGACGACCAACCCGTTCACCGCGAGACAGGGCAGATGGATCACGCCCTCCATTCCGAACGGAACCAACGCGTTCGCCCCGAAATCAAAAAAACGTATCGGCTCGCCGGGGTTTTCCGGAGCCGTGATCCGCCTGCGTAAATTTTCCCCGCCGATCCATACGCCGCCCGCACCACGGTCAAAATCCCGCAGGACAATCACTTTCCCCTTCGCCTGCCGCGCGAACTCCATGAGCACTTCGAGCAGGCCATCCGGCACATCACCCTCCAGCACATGCAGCGACCCGCCGCGTGGCAGCGCGTCGAGCTGGGTGAGCTGGTGGCCGTTGAGTTTTACGGCGTCCGCATTTCCGGAAAACCTCGCGGCCACCGCCACGGAGGAGGCTTTCAGCAAGGCGTCGCGCACGATTTCCCGATCCGGCCTCCCGGTGATTTCCTCGCCGACCGCAATGGACAATCCATACGGCACGCTGTGCGGGATTTTTCGGAAAAACCGGCCGCGCTCGAAGGAGAAAATGGAGCCCCATAAGCCATCGACCCATAATGGCAGGATCGGGCACTTCGCCTTTCTCGCGATCAACTCAAAGCCGCGCTCCAGCTCACACAGGCCGCCGGTGCGGGTGAGCTGACCCTCGGGAAAAAGCACGACGACATGACCGCTTTCCAGCGCCGTAATGGTCTGGCGGATCGCCTCCAGCGGCTGGGCGCGGCGGATCGGCACCGCATCGAACAGCTTCACGGAAAAACGGATCACCTTGCTGACCATAAAGGTGTCGTCCATCACAAAGCGCAGCGGCCTGTCGCTCGCGGCGGAGAGGAAAAACGCGTCGGCGAAGGTGATGTGGTTCGGCAACAGCAGGACGCCGCCGGTTTTCGGGATGCGCTCGGCTCCGGAAACCTTGATCCGGTAGAGCGTTTTCACCG
>CAMBTF010000168.1 GCA_945870545.1 Akkermansia muciniphila | reverse complement strand
CCTGCGTCTGCGGTCACTCCGGGGTTGGAGGATGAGTTGGCGTTTTTGGTGCCGTCCTGAAAATTTGCACCGGCTTGCCCGAACTGGAGCGCGAGGGCGGTTTTTTCATCGTAGGAATCGGTTGCGGTGGTGGCTCCGGTGCCTTCGCTGCCGCCGTAGTAGAGATACAGCGTGGTTTTTTCGCCCGCCTTCACGGTGGGAATCTTTACCCATACGAAACCTTCGTTGATGAGGTTGTCGAAGCGCTCGATGTGGTGGGGAAATACCGTTTTGCCGTCCTTAGAAACGAAACGCAGGTCGGCTCCGCCTTGTGCTGCGTTTGCGAACTGGAAGTTCCCGTCGTGGAGACGGACGAGGACGGTGGTGTCGGCGATGTCCTCCGAGAGGCCGGCGGCACCGGCGTCGATGGTGAATGCCTGGCGTTGCGTCCATGCGGGATTCCACCAACCCTTCGGGGCGGTTTCTGCGCCGAGGGGGATAAGGGTGGCAATAAGGGCTGCTGCGATGCTGCGGATCATGGTGTATGTATGGGAGTGATTCTTGTGTTTTTCAGAAGTCGAGCCAGCTCCTAAAGGTGACGCGAACGTCGCCTTGCTCGACGGGAGGGATTTCATTCAGGGGGATCGCCAGATCCAAGGAGGAATTGAAGTGATTCCGGTAGCGGATGCGGGTGCCGACCCCTGTGGAAACTAGAAAGCTGGTCGTGGTCTGGCCGGGAAGGGCGTCGTAGATGGAGAGGGCTCCTGCATCGACGAAGGCATGGAAGCGCCATTCGTCGGGGCTGTCGTTTTCAGCATCCTTCGCATCCGCTTTTCCGAAAAGGGAAGGGGTGCGGTATTCGGCGGTGGCAAAGAGAGCGTTGTCACCAAGCGCTGTGCTTTCAAGGTAGCCGCGAGCCGTTGAGAGGCCGCCTCCGCTGAATTGCTCGGTGTTGATCAGGGGCTTGTCGGCGAGCTGGCCTTGGAGTTTTGCGAAAAGCTGGGAGCCGTTCCTGAGATCGCGGGTGTGGGAAACGTCGGATTTCAGGATGACGAAGGAACCGTTGGATCCGAAGCGTTTCGCGCTGTAGTCAGATTGGTTGCTGCCGAGTCCGCGAAGTCCGTAGGTGAGCGAGGCATTGGCCTCCGTGAAAGCAGTCTTTTCGTGGAGCCATGTGGCGGCATAATTCGCGCTGAGGGGATAATACTCGACAGGGGAGGATATGCCAGCCCCGCCTACTTTCAGATCTTCGCCGAAATCCTTACGGTCAATGCCTAGGCTGAAGGATTGGAAAAACCCATCGGCGGAAGGCATGTCGAAAAGGGTACGGAAGCTGAGGATGTTGCCGCGACCGACCACCGAGCCTCCACCCAGGGTGGAGACATCGCTGTCTTGTCTTGTGCCGGAGAAGAGCAGGCTCATGTTCTCGGATGTGCGAGCGAGGTAATATCCGGAGTAAACGAGCGCGTCCTTGGAATCGAGGGGTGCGACCTGCCCGCTGAGTCCCATGGTGTGACCCAGTTGGAATAGGTTCGAATAGGAAATCGCCCCGTTGAGCCGCAGTTCCGATGTATTAGGACTGTATCTGTTGTTGAGTTCTAGGGAACCGTGTAGAGGGGACTCGTCCTCCACATTGAGGTCGATATCGAAGGTTCCGGGAGCGGTTCCAGGCTTGAGTTCGGGAGTGACGCGGCGATCGGAAAGCCGGTTGAGGGCGAGGATCTGGCGTTGGACATCGTTCATGTTCGGAACATTACCCTCAGCCATGGAAGGGGCTGCCGCCCTGATCCTGCTTGGCAGAAACCACCTAGAATTGTTTACCCGTAAACGACCGACCACTCCCTCAACCACTTCTAGGCTTATGACCCCGTAGCGTGGATCCTGCTGCGGGATCAGCACGGAAACGGTCTGGTAGCCCTTGTCGTGGAATGTTTTCTCCAACGCGAGGCGGGCGCGCTCCACGTCGTCCGCCGTGCGTCCAGGGCCGAGGTAGGGATAGACGGCTTCCTCGACCTCAAGCGAGCTGATCTTGCTCACGCCTTTGACGCGGTATTCCTGGATGTAAAAGGAGGGATTTTCTGCGGTTTGCGCGCCAATCGGGTAACTGCAGGCAGCCAAGACTACGCAAAAACAAACCAGCACGTTGAGCGGGCGAAGCATGTCGGAGACTGAAGCGTGAACTGGCATTGGAAAATCACGAAATGTTGGGTGCAAAGCACACCGCAAAAGCGGCATCACTCCATGCGGCTCGGTGATTTTTGGAAGGCTAGATAAGTGACGGATTCGTCACAATTATTGAGATTCCTAATGTTTTTCTTGATTCGAGCGAACTGGAAGCGGTCGCGAATCATTGTGCGCATGCGAATTGATGGATGTTCTATGATAGGAAGATTTCAAGCTCTGTTGGCTTTCGTAACCGGGATTGCGGTGTGTGACAATTTCGTGGCTATTGCGTGATTTGCATTCCTTGTCAGCCGCCTTAACAAAAATGCATGCCAAGAACCTTCCTGAAAGAGTCGCGATTACCTCTACCAAAGATCAGACGAGCGGGTAGGCTCGATTCGCGATCCGACGCAGTGCCGGAAATGGATTTACACAAGAAAATTCTGAATAGCGCGATCATGTTGGTTGCGCTGATAGTGCTCTCAAGCGCGCTTTTTCTTGGCCTCCGCCGTCAACCCATGGCGGTGGCTGCTAAGCCAGCCGGTCGCGATTCCTCTGTCGCCCTTTCCCATAAAAAACAGGAGCTAAAGGGTGCGCACCTGTCGGACAAATCCCCTGGAGCCGGTCTCAACGGAATTCTGAGCGCTGAGGCTACGGTTGTTTTGATCCATAAGGCGCTCCGGAATCAGGACGTAGCGCAGGTGGAAGATTTCTTCATCCTCGGAGCCTCGGCTGCCACCCCCCAGGAAGCTATTGAACTGATTGAACGCATACAGGCAAAGGATGGGCTGCCTAAAGATATCGAATACTTGGGGGAAAAGTCGATACCGGGAGGGGTTGCTAGGGAGGTGATGATCTCTTCAAAAAACGGCAGCCAAGAATCCAACCGGCTTGGGCAGCTTTTTTATCGGGACGGACGATGGCGCATTGATATGGATTCCTATGCAAGACATGTCAGTCCAAGTTGGGATTCTATTCTTAGCCGCAAGTGCGACTCTGCGACAGTTCGTGTCTTCATCTCACCTGATAACTTTTACATTGGAGATAGATATATTGAGGATACATGGAAATGTTACGCTCTCATCTCCCCAGATGTGGACGAGATCCTTTTCGGATACGTCGCGCGGGGTTCTGTCCAAGACCAGGCCATGGAAAGGATCATTTCAAAAGAGGAAGATTTCCACAGGGCGACCATTGAGGTTCTTATCGGAGAAAAGACGAACGGGCGGATGCAGTTCGAAATCTCCCGCGTTCTCTCGGATGACTGGTTCATTGGGGGCACCAGCTATAATGATGTATCCTGGTCGTCTTCGCGGAACTAGTTTCACGTGCGTATGGTGCCCGTTGCATTCCGAACTAGATGGCACCAAGTGGTGAGCTGCGTTTGATTTTCACGGCTACATATTCTGTTTCCGGAATGATCCTCTTTTCTACCGTGATCTCAACGAATGCGATCGGGTAAAAACAAAGCAATGTATCTGCGATCTCTGTGGCAAGCGTCTCTATGAGATGTCTCGGCCTTTTGGCGGCCAGTTCCGTGAGGCGCCGGGATACCTCGTAATAATCCACGGTGTTTCTCACATCGTCACATAGACCGTGGAACCCCAGTGAAGGCCGCATCTTCACCGAGATCCAGAGCGTCTGCAGATTTGCACGTTCCTCATCCGGCACGCCGATGTGGGTTTGCACGGCAAGGCGGCGGATTTCGATTTCGTCATCTGTATTCATGATAGCAGCTTTTCTTCTATTACGCGGTTGAGAAGCTGGATCGTCGCAAGGTTCAATTCCAAGGCGAACGCTTCCTCGATCGTCACCCAGCGGAATTCCTCAGCTTCATCATTGAGAGTGACATCATGAGAGTTGGCCTTGGCGAGGTAGTTGAGTAGGATGAAATGCTCCGGGCGGATGAAGGACGGCGAGAAGATGGATTCCTGCACCATCACGAATCGGATATCGGAAACTTCCAATGCGGTTTCCTCGCGGATCTCGCGGATCAGAGCCGCATCGCAGGTTTCGCCGCGCTCGATCTTGCCGCCGGGGATGCCCCAGAGGTCGCTCCACTTGTGGGTGCGGATCATCAGCACTTTTCCGTGCCCATCGTGAATCAAGGCGCCGACGGTTGCGATGGGGCGCTCAGCCTTGCGTTTCTCCATCATTTTTACCAGCACGCCGAGATCCGGCACCGTGATGTCCGGCCTGACCGCCGCAAGAACCTCTGCGTGATGGTATCCGGTCAGCACCGCGATGGAGGAGATGCCGCCGTGCCGCGCGGTCTCGATGTCATGCGTCATATCGCCGACGAACGCGGTCTCCTCCCGATCCAGCCCGTGGGTCTCGATGATGAAATCGATCAGCTCCCTTTTATCGAGGACTCCTGCGTAGGTTTTCTCGAAGAAATTTTCCATACTGAACTCATGGAGCTGCCGCAGGAACGCATCGGCGTCCATTGAGGTGAGTACGAACATCCGCATCCCGCGCGCGTGCGCCCATTCCAGCTTCTCCCGCGCGTGGGGCAGGACAGTGACGAGGCTGACCGCCGCATCGAAGGCCGGACGAAAATGCGATTCCAATTCTTCGAGGGAAACGCCCGGCAGGATCTCCGCGTAGAACTCACGGTAAGGCAGTCGGAAGCCGCGCCGGAAGCCCTCGCGGTCGTAGGGCGCGATCCCGTATTTCCCGAGCACGGCGTTCGTCGCCTCGATCACCGGCCCCATGTCGTCCACGAGCGTGCCGGACCAGTCGAATATCAGATTCTTGAACATACTATCCCAAAGTGAATCTCACGGATTTGATCTTATCCTCGCCGAAGCGTTCGCGGAT
>CAMBTF010000167.1 GCA_945870545.1 Akkermansia muciniphila | reverse complement strand
CCGCGATCCGCCATTACGACTCGATCAGCGATGTTCTCGGAGATGATTTCTGGGCGAAGTTCGAGCAGACTTGCCGCAACATCGACGCGCATCCCGAGCGATTTCACTTCGACGCAAGCGGCTGGCGCCCCGCCAACCTTGAGAAATTTCCCTACCACCTGATGTTTTATTAAGAGCTTGATGGCGTGCGGATCATGCTGCTGCGTCACGACGGCCGAAACCCACGTTTCGGGTTGCGTCGGAAATAAACTCCCCGGTGCTCTTTCATTCACCCCGAAAACCGAAATAGAACCAAGGATTTCAGGGATGGACACGGTTTTTGGTGGATACTTTGTTAAGATGCCGCATGCCCATTTTCTCTCACGTCACCAAGACAGCCGAATCACCGTTTCACCCTTTCCCGCCCCACCCGCAAAGCTTCGCGATGTGATCCGCCGAGCCGTCGCGAAACCACGCGTCGAGCTGGGCCGGGTCTTTGAGCTGCTGGCCTCTTGAGCGATCAACGACGACATAGTCGATCTCGATGTCGGGGAGAATGGTGAGGTCGCCCCAAAGTTTTTCAAACTGGGTGACCGGGAAAACGTCTTCCTGGCCGTTGCCCCAACGTTTTTTCACGTCCTTGAGCGTGAGGTAGGTGGGCATGCGGGCAGCAAGGGCACGGATGGCGGCGGCGATGGCCGGGATGTTTTCCGAAAGGATGGCGGCGCGGTCGAGCTTCAGCAGGGCGAGAAAGCGGTCGATGTCGATCCATGTGGTCATGGAGTTGTAAAAGGAGAGTTCGAACTCGTCCTCCTCGCGGGGCATGGAGAGGCCTTCTAACAGGCGCGGGCGGCCGTTGACGCGGGCGAGGCCGCCGCCCCTGTCTTCCAAGCGGCGCGGGATGACCTCGAAGGTGAGCGCGGATCCGGTAGAAAGGTGGTGACCGAGGAGGGCGGGATCGACATCGGCCCCGAGGGTATCGATGTTGTGAAGCATGAGGGTTTTCAGGCCAGGGCGTTCTGTTAGAAGGCGGGCGAGGGTGCCGTTGAGGAGAAGGTTGGGCAGCTCATAGAAATGCCCGATGGGATGCAGGCACTGGAGCGGGAGGTTGCCGGTGTAATCGCCCGCCTCCCCCGCGCCGCGCGCCCAGCCGATGAGGGCGGTGCGGAGGGAATCGCGCATTTTCTGCTGCTGCTCGTCGAGCGCTTGCTGCGGCATTTCCTCCCAGGCGAAGCGCAGGTCGCGCTCTGTGGGAATCATCCTCAGCCCGACGGCGCGGCCGGGCGATAAATGAAGTGATCCAGGGTAGCCGTAGTTTCCGTAGTTTTCCAAAAACTCGCGGGTCGGCCCGTCTGTTAGATACGAAGTGGTGAAAACGTGCGGGATAGTCGCGCCGGCCTCCTCGCCGCGCTGGCGGGATTTCGCCAGGTGCGTTTCGATGAAAGTGCGGTGTTTCCCGCCGAGCTTCGCGTAGGGATTGAGCGCCTTGCAAACGCCCGCGCCCTGCGTCCAGCGCGAGCCAGCTCCGGCAGCGAGGGTTACGACGGCGACCGATCCCTCGGCGAGCGCGGCCTTTCCAAGGGCGATGGTTTCCGAAGACGGCGGCGTGCGGGTGAGGTCGGTGTAGTCCTCGGGAAGAACGTCGGTGATTTCCGTGATGGCGGGCAGGCGGTTGCGGGCGAGGCCGATCCGGTCGGCGAGAAGATCGCGACGGATCGCATCGTGCTGCTCGGGATCGAAGCCCCACTTTTCCAACAGCTCGGCGAGCGCGCCGGACTGCGGGGAACTGCCGCCGCCGGAAGGGACGAGGGTTTCCAGAAGGTAGGAAAGGGAGTCTTGGAAATCGGGGTTGCTGCGGGACAGCGAGGCGAAGCGGGCGAGCTCGGCGCGCTGGGCGGGTGAGAGATCGCCGGGCTCCGAGCGGAGCAGCGGAGCGAGATGGAGCTGGTAGTAATCGGGCGGCAGGGCGGCGTCCATACCATCGAGCAAGGTGGCGAAAGTGCCGTGGGAATTGATGGAAAAATCATAGACCACCGGCTCCATCGCGAAGGGTAGCGCGTTGCAGAGGAGGGCTTTCGTTTCCGCCATGATAGCGAGCATCCGCGCCTGCGCCTCGTCCTTGCGGGCGGGATTGAAGATGAAACCCATACCACCACCTGACATGCCGCCAAGCATCCAGAAGCCCCAGAAATCATCGCCGAAATCCTTCTCCGCGCGGGCAATGAGTGTTTCCGTGTAAAGGTTCGTGGCCCAGGGGATGATCG
This sequence comes from Akkermansia muciniphila, assembly GCA_945870545.1. Classification (GTDB taxonomy): domain Bacteria; phylum Verrucomicrobiota; class Verrucomicrobiia; order Verrucomicrobiales; family Akkermansiaceae; genus Luteolibacter; species Luteolibacter muciniphilus_A. Next base: position 2,743 of record CAMBTF010000167.1, on the reverse strand, counting down.
TTTGCAGCGGGCCTCGGAAGTTTTCGGTGGTGAGCTTTCCGAGCGTGCGGATGTCGGAAGAACGAAGAGCGGTTAGAATTTTATCCAACAATGAAAGCGCTTCCTTCCGCCCCGCCCACTCGGCGCTGGCGCGGGTAAGATACTTCTCGGTGACCATCTCCAGGATGGGGCCGACGTTTTGCGCCATCCCACCGTGCACGAGGACGAGCGAATCCTGCAACGCCTTGCGCGCGGCGACCGGGATTTCGTTTTCGCCGAAGACATGATGCTTAGGCATGAGCCGACCGCGCGAGACGCCCTGCTCGGGATCGCCCTCGGCGGCGAAGCTGCCCTCGATGAGTTTGATGCCGGGCCAGACCCCACCGGAATCCTGCCAGCCGCCGCCGGAGCCGCCGATCCACTCCCCGAGGATCGCTCGGGCAAGCACGAGGCGGCGCTCGTTTTCCGCCAACTCGCCGGTGAGGCTCGCAGCTTGGCCTGTAGCCCGCATGCACGCGGAGATGAGCGCGGCGAGGAGGTTCGTGGAAACCGCAAGGCGCGAGCCTTTCGGAATGTGGTTCACCGAAGAAACCAGCTCCAGCCCCCGCCCTGGGCCGACGAGCATGGAGAGGATTTCCGAAAGGGGTTTCCCGCTGCCTTCGATGCCGGGAGGGATCAGGCCGGAGGCGATGACCGCGGCTTTCAGGAGGCCGAGGTAGTCCTTGGCGAAATCGAAGACATCGGCGAGCGCCTCGATCTCGGCGGTGGCTTTTAGGTCGATGCTGGTGAGCCGCAGCACCGGGCGATCGATGACGCGCAGGTAGGCGGAAACGGGAGGCTTCGGTTCCTTGTGCGAGCCATGGATCGCGAGGTCGATGGAGACGTTGATCACCTTCGCGCCCTCGGGGAAATCCATACCGAGAAAAAAGATATCCGACCACGCGGAGTGCGTAAGATCCATGCGGACAGGTGTGCGCTCCAGCAAGATGGGATAGCTGTGGCCGTCGTGCGCGAGGAGTTCGCGGCGGATGCGGAGCGGGTGCTCGGCGGGGTGGCCCATGCGGAACATCCATTGGTTGCCGCGCACGGTGCGGACGGATTTACGAACCTGGTCGGCGAGGGTCTGGAAAGCGAGCTGGTGGTAGGCGGCGGCGAGGGCGGAGGAAATCGCGTCGCTGGAACCTTGTTCGTGCTGGGAGGCAAGGAAGCAATCGATGGCCTCGGGGAAACGCCGCGCGAGGAGATGACGATATCCCTCGAAGGGGATGTGGCCGTCGTTTTCCACCGTCTCACCCGCGAGATGAAAGCGGTGGATGGCGTGGAGGAAAAATAGGGCGCGGACGCGCTGATAGAGGTTGCCGGAGCTGCGGCGAAAGGCGTCGAGCGCGGCGGCTTCGGCGAGAAGCTGATCGCGGGAAAGCCCGGCGCAGGCTTCGGCAAGCGGGCGGTCGCGGAGGGCGGGTTCGTCTGAGGTGATGATGTCAGTAAGCATGGTCAGCGGGAGGTTGCCATCAGCTCGACTAGCATGGTGAGGATTTCATCGCGCTGCGACCCGGCGAGAGCCATGGCGAGCTGGGCGCGGAGCAGGCCGTAGGGTTCGCCGATGTTGTAGCGCTGCCCGGCGATCTCGAACGCAAGGTGGCGCTCGGATTTCGCGGCGGCGGCGAGGGAGGGGGTGAGCGGTAGGTTTTTCCCCGATGTTTCCAGTGCCTCTTCCAACAGCCTCATGGTGGTGGCGGTAAGGACGTGCATCCCGAAGAAGCAGAGGTAATGCCCCTGCCGCAGGCCGGGCGTGATGAGTTCCTGCTCGGCCACAGTGGGCGTGGGTTTTTCCAAGATGTTCTCGATGTGATAAAGATCACGGCTGCCGGGGATGTGCTTGCCGCCAACGGCTCCGTAGTAAGGTAGTTTACCCTCACGCGTGGCCTGCACGGCAGAGACCGCGCATTCCTCGCGCTTTGCGGTTTCTAACAACTGCTTCACGCAGGAGACTTCCCCGTTACTCAGGTAAAGGTGATCGGAGACTAGCAGAAGGAACGCCTCAGTGCCGGTGAAATCCTTCGCGCAGAGCACGGCGTGGCCGTAGCCCAGCGGCTCGGGCTGCTCGATGAACTCGATCTGCGGAAGGTGCCCACCAACAGCGGCGCGGAAGGCTTCCGTCTGACCGGGCGCGACGATGAGGGCGGCGTTGCGGATGCCTGCGGCGAAAATTTCATCAAGCAGAAGCTGGATGGCGGGCTTGGTCTCGCCGCTAGCGCTGACGATGGTCTGGAGAGGCAGGTGCCTCTGATCCGAACCTGCGGCAGTGATGACAGCTTTGTGAATTTTCATAGGAGTGGTGTGGCTTGCTGGAATTGTTGATGCGGCGCGAAAGATTGAATGGTGGTTTTCTCGCAGATCATCATTTGCAGGGGAAGTCCGAATGCGAGAAATGCATTTCCCGAGTGTGAAGTGGCCCCGCCAAACGGAGCCACTTGAAACCACGGGAAAAAACTCCCGTTTCCTGCGAGTCATGTAAAGCAACTCTACAATGGAACCTCTAATTGAGGTCAGTCCTTTCGGATTGATGTCTACAGAGATATCCAACCAATCGTCGTATCCGCAGGCTGGCAGGTCGGTGAATAGATTTTCACAGGCAGGCCTTCCACCTATCGATTTCGCGTTTTACGTTCGCTACGGAGGGAGCGCCGGGATTCGTGCGCGCGGCGAGGGCGGTTTCCAGGGAGAAGACGGATTTCATCGCGTCCGTGTAGGCGGGATCGAT
>CAMBTF010000166.1 GCA_945870545.1 Akkermansia muciniphila | reverse complement strand
ATCGCCGCTCCAGACACGTCATTGATGTCATACTTGCCGTTCGGCAACGGAGGTATCTGTGCCTTGAATGCGCACCCCGATGGGTAGCCGAACACCGACTGGAGCTTGCCCTGTTTGATGACGTCGAGCACCGCAAGGAAGGCGGAGCGGTCGTAGCCCGGCGGGGCCTGGACCGTGACGCGGTTTTCCGGTACCCGGGTCATCACGAACCGAAAGTTGTATGCCTGCACCTGGCCGTCCGGCTTCTCCGGCGCGAGGCTTTCCCCATACTCATCCTTGCCCTCCCGACCGACCCGCCATCGAACGCCCGCGGCGGCCATGAGGTCGCCCTCGTAGGTGCCATCCACGAACACTGCCGCCGGTGCAACGAACTCGGTGCTGTCCGCCCGCGCGAACCGTGCCGATACGATCCGCGAGCCGCCGTCCGTGGTGGCAACCGCCACGAGCCGGGTGCCGAGTTCGACCGTCACGCGCTTCTGATCCGCGAGCATCGCCTCCAGCACTTTCAGGTTCACGCTTGGTTCACCGAACGTGCCTCGGAAACTGTTCCTCACCTGGGGCGAGTCTTTTCCGTAGGTGTCCGCGTAGTGCCTTTCTACCCGCTGAGTAAAGTCGCGGAACGTGCCGGTAAGTCCGTCCAAGGCGTGGAAGTCGGTGTGCGACAAGCCGGCGGTTAGTAGCCCGCCGACCCGCGAGGTGGATTCGACCAGCAGCACGGAGCTACCGTCGTCAGCGGCGGCGAGCGCGGCGGCGATTCCGGCCGGTGTAGCCCCGTATACGACCACGTCCACATCGCTCGGCTGAGCCGCGCGGATCGGTGCGGCGCACACCAGTAACATGAGAGCCCATGCGAAGCGGATCATTGTGGTGGTGGTGAGTAGTAGGAGGAGCGGGGGTGCGGACATGGGCGTAATGGAATTGATAGGATTTTGCTTTCCAGTGTAGGCATCGTACAGCATGGCGTATGCTAAGTACTGAAGCACTGGGTGTTTATTTTATTTGAAATTCAGTTGATTGAATTCGTTCGGCGATAAAAATATGTGGCGTTTTCGGGGTTGGTTGTTGAGGGCGCCATCCGCTTACGTGATTTGTTTGTCGGTGATTTCATGAAATTCATTTTTTGAAAGTAGTTCCGTACTACCATTTCCCTAGGAAATTTTACTGATGATGATCAGGGTAGCAGTGTAAGCGTGACGCGGCGCACGTCCATGACGGAAGAGCCGGGGATTTCGAGGGCGCGGAGAGTGAGCGAACCTTCACCGGCGGGCAGGGTGATCTCGCCGAGCCTGAGAGTGCGGAAATCCTTCATCGTGCTCTCGCCGGGCGGACGCGGGAGGGTGTCCTGGTTCGTGTAGAGCGGTGGATCCCAGCCGGGCTCGACTTTGCCGCTGAGTTTCGCGTCCTGGAAGGTCAGCTCGATGGTGGAACCGGCATCGGGCAGCTTGCAGGTGTAGTCGATGGTGACTTCGTATTTGCCGGCGCTGTGGACATCAAGCAGCCAGACCATGCTGTCGTCCTTGTCCGTCCAGTTCACGAAATACGAGCAGTTCGGAGCGCTGCTGCTACGCTTCACGCCGCCGCGCGGCTCGCCATCGCGGGCGGGCAGCATGGTGATGGGAAACTCGCGATAACCAACCGGAATGGGACGAGAATCGACGGCATTCCCGCCCTTATTCTCGCCCCCTTTGTGTTTTTGTAACCTGGCCGCCTCACCGAACACATCTTGCCGACAGGCTTTCACGGCTTCGGTGAGTTTGGCAGCTAGCGCAGGTTCCTTGTCGTTGATGGGCTTGGTCTGGCCGGGATCGGCGATCATGTCATAGAGCCGACCCGCATCGTCGAGTCGATGAGTCTGCGTGCGCACGCTCGCGCTGTTGCCCCAGAGGGAGAAAATCATGCGTTCGGGCCATTCGACGGCCTGTTTAATGAGCAGTGGCGTGAGATCGAGGCCATCGAGCGGCTTGTCGCCGACGCGTTTCACGCCGGCCAAGGCGGTGAGCGTGGGCATCAGGTCGATCGCGCCGCTGATTTGGGTGACGGTGTGCCCGGCAGGCAGTTTGGCAGGCCAGCGGATATAGCAGACGGAGCGCACGCCGCCTTCATCAGTGGTGCCCTTTTTTCCCTTCATGCCGCCGTTCCAGCGCATGGAGTTGGGGCCGTTGTCGGAAAAATATACGACGATGGTATTGTCATCGACCCCGTGCTGTTTCAGGCGTGAAAGCACGCGACCCACGTTCATGTCCTGGTTCTCGACCATTGCGAGGGCGCAGCGCGTTTCGTCGGCGACTTCATTCTTCGCATTCGTGGCAGTTTGGGTGATGGGTTTGTCCTTGAAGCGTTTCCAATCCGCTTCGGGAGCGGCCCAAGGCGAGTGAGGCGTGGTGAAGGGGATGTAGCACACGAAGGGCTTGTCCTTGTTCCTGTCGATAAAACCGAGGGCGCGATCCGTGCAGACATCCACGATGTAGCCCTGCGTGCGGATCATCCTACCGTTTTCCTCAAGCGGCGCATCGAAATACTCTCCCCAATGCCCCGAGGTGTGGCCGAAGTATTCGTCAAATCCGCGAGCCATGGGATGATAGGGCCACTGGCTGCCGTTATGCCATTTCCCGAAGACGCCCGTGGCATATCCGGCGGCCTTGAAAGCATCCGCGATGGTTTTTTCTCCGAGATCGAGGCGCTCCTGCCCGGTGGAGACGCCTTTCACCCCGCCGCGCGGATGGTAGCGCCCGGTCAGGAATTCCGCGCGCGTGGGTGAACATAAGGGACAAACATAAAAGCGATTCATCGACACGCCGCCCTTGGCGATGGAGTCGATGTTCGGCGTGGCAACCTGCCCGTTGCCGGAATGGCTGTAGTCCCCCCAGCCTGCGTCATCGGCAAGGAAGACGACGATATTCGGTGGGGCGGCGCAAAGGACAGCCGATTGTCCGGAGCAGAACAGAAGGAGTAGGAAGATGCGAATCACGACATGAGGTGGTTGGCCACGAAGAGGGGGGCTTTCCGTTAAATTGTTAGAATCTCAGCGGACTGGCTGATGGACATTCGATAGGAGGATCCGATCTCTCCTGCAAGTTCCTTGTGCCTCCGAACACGCCGGAAGCCTTCCTGCGCCCGCCGCAGCAGAGCCACTCCCATCCAGCGGATCAACTGATCGGTTTTCACGTTCCAGCGCGAGACCTTCCCAATCATGCCACGCGTGTTGCACATCACGTTCTCAATGTGGTTGGTGCTGAGAAATGCCATGTTGAGTGTCACCGGCATGTTGAGGCGATGAAACGCAAGGATCCCCTCACTGCGGGTCTTCCAGCTTTCACCCCGGGGAGCATGTCATGAAGCCGTCGTTTCCAGCGTGTCAGCGGCGGAAAGTGAAACTCACCGATCCGCCCGAGCGGCCGTGGTGGGTTTGCGAATAACCACCGTGGTGATAGCCGTTGTTATGATAGCTGCCGTAGGACGGGCGGCATGGCTGGCTGTATTGCCTGGCCGGTGCGTAAACCTGCCGGTAGGTGAACCTTGGGTGCCCATGGCAATCGTAGCCGACGAAAATTTTCTCGGTGTAAACCGGGCGTCCATGTCGATAGCCGCTTACGTAGATTGTGTTTGCGGGCGTGCTGTATCCGCGGCCGCCGTAAGGGCGAGCGTCGGTGATGGTGGCGGTTCCCAAAAGGGTGAACGCACTGAGGGCGATGGCGATGATTGCTTTTTTCATGGTTGTGCAACTTTCTGTTACGCAAGCTTCGACCCGCGCGCCGGGAGATTATTCACGATCCTTCGGAAATTTTTTAGGTTCGCTGCGGCAGCCATTCTGAAAAATGAATTGGGCATTCCCACGAAACAACCTATCCCTATCTCCCTCTTCCTTGGAGTTTAAAGTTTCATGCCCGCCACCTACACCACCCATGATCTGCCCGGCGGCCCGCGGCTTGCCCACGCGCGCCTGCCGGATTCCGAGTGTGCCGCGCTCTCCATCTACATCCCGGCCGGTTCGCGCGATGAAACGGGCGGCATCCCCTCCGGCCTCGCGCACTTTTCCGAGCATATGGCTTTCAAGGGCACAGCAACGCGCTCCGCGAAAGAGCTCACCCTCGCCATCGAGTCCGGCGGCGGCCAGGCGAACGCCGGTACTTCCGAGGATCACACCGTCTATGAGGCGCAGGGCGAGGCCGAGCTCATGCCCGCCCTCATCGAGACGCTGGCGGACATGGTTTGGCACTCCGTTTTTCCCGAGCACGAGATCGAGCTGGAGCGCGATGTGATCGGCGAGGAAATCACCATGATCCGGGAAAACCCCTCGGATCATATCAACGACCTCCTCGCCTCCGCCCTCTGGCCCGGCCACCCCCTTGGACAATCTATCTCCGGCTCCCTCGAATCCATCGCGAAGATCACCCGCGCCTCCCTCCGTGATTTCGCCAGGCTCCACCACTTCCGCAGCGACCTCGTCATCGCCACCGCCGGCCCGATGCACGCGGAGGAAATCCTCGCCACCCTCCTGCCTCTGTTGCCGAAAAATTTCACCCCGCCGCCGCCGCGCCTCGGCTACGCGCCCGCTCCCGGGAAACAGATCACCGACACCCGCCCCACCGATCAGCTCCAGCTCGCCCTCGCCTGGCACACCCCCGGACGCCATGCCCCGGAGCGCCACGCGCTGCGCCTGCTTTCCCTGATCCTCGGCGAGTCCTCCTCCTCCCGCCTCTTCACCGAGCTGCGCGAGGAACGCGGCCTTTGCTACCAGATCGGATCGGAAACCTGCCTCTTCCACGAAACCGGCGCCCTCCAGGTCACCGCCGGCCTCGACCCCGATTCCCGCGCCGAATCCCTCGAAACCATCCTCCGCGAAACCGCCGACCTCGCCGCCCGCGGCCCCCGCCCCGGCGAACTCGACCGCGCCAAGCGCCTCGCCATCGCCCAGTCCAAGCTCGCCTTCGAATCCACCTCCGCCCACGCCGCCTGGGCCGGGGAAGGTCTTCTCTTTTACAACCGCATACCCTCCCC
>CAMBTF010000165.1 GCA_945870545.1 Akkermansia muciniphila | reverse complement strand
CGCCGGGCAATGTGAAAGCATTTCCAAGCCCGCGCGATGCGCACTTCCTGCAGCGGCCCGCTCATCCGCGTGGCGAGGTGCTGGAAATGGCGCACCGGATTGCCGAGGAATCCCGCCGTGCCGTCCGCCGCGTGTTCCATGATCCACTCCAGGGCGGCGTAGGGCCACGGCCATTTTTCCAAAACCGGATCATCATCCCGGAGGTCGGCAGAGAAAGCCTTGTTGAGTTGTAGGATCGACTGCGCTGGCTTTCCCGCAAGCCAATATCCCTGCGCGAAAGCGAGCGCGTCGAGATAGAAGGCGCCGCCACGATTCGTCCCGTGGCACACGGGTAGAGACCGGTCACAATCCGGCAGATGAGGGCATGGCATCATTCAATGGAGCGTATAGAACAGATACGGCCTATCGCAAGGCCAAGCTACAATCTCCTTGCCCCGCTCGGGGGAAACCGGAATCCTCCCGCGCGTATGAGCAACCGTCTTGAAGGAAAAGTCCTCGTCGCCCAAGGCGGCGGCCCCACCCCGGTCATCAACCAAAGCATCGTCGGCGTCGCGCTGGAAGCCCGGAAATTCTCGCAGGTCACCTGCATCTACGGCGCGGTGCACGGCGTTTCCGGCATCATCAACGAGAACTTCGTCGATCTCACCCGGGAAACGACCCACAACCTGGAACAGGTCGCCGGAACCCCGTCCTCCGGCCTGCTTTCCACCCGCGACAAGCCCGATGAGGATTACTGCGCACGCATGTTTGAGGTCATGAAAGCCCACGACATACGCTACTTTTTCTACGTCGGCGGCAACGATTCTTCGGACACCGTCCGCATCGTCAACGAGCAGGCGAAGGCCGCGGACTACGAGCTGCGCGCCATCCACATCCCCAAGACCATCGATAACGACCTGATGGAGAACGACCACTGCCCCGGCTTCGGCTCGGCGGCCCGCTTCGTCGCCCAGGCCTTCATGGGCGTGAACCTCGACAACCGCGCCCTCCAAGGTGTTTACATCGGATGCATCATGGGCCGCCATGCCGGCTTCCTCACCGCCGCCTCCGCTCTCGCGCAGAAATATTTCAACGACGGCCCGCACCTCGTCTATGTACCGGAGCGCCACTTCAAGACCGAGCAGTTGCTCGCCGACGTGGATCGCGTTTATTCGAAATACGGCATGTGCACGATCGCCGTTTCCGAAGGCATTTCCGACCCGGACGGCACTCCCATGATCGTGAAACTCCTCGGTAAGGAGGAGCGCGACTCCCACGGCAACGTCCAGCTCTCCGGCACCGGCGCACTCGGAGACCTCCTCGCCGATACGATCCGCGACGGCCTCAAGATCAAACGCGTCCGCTCCGACACCTTCGGCTACCTCCAGCGCTCCTTCATGGGCATCCAGTCGGACCGCGATGCCCGCGAAGCCCGCGAGGTCGGCGAAAAGGCCGTGCAATACGCGATGTGGGACAACGTCGACGGATCGGTCGCAATCAAGCGCCCCGTGCTCGACTACTCGGTCGATTACGAGCTGGTGGACATTAAAAAAGTCGCCGGAAAAACCCGCCACATGCCGGACAACTTCATCAACGCGGAAGGCAACGGCGTCACGCAGGATTTCATGAACTACTGCCGCCCGCTGCTCGGCTCTAACATGCCCGAGCCACACCGCCTCCGCGCACCCGCCGTCGCAAAAATCCTCAACCGCTGAACAGGCTGACCTTTTTAAAATGAGAAGCCCCCGGACGGTAAGAACCGCCGGAGGCCTGCAAATCAAGATGGGCTAAAAGGGCTAGATCCCTTGAGGGCTCACTGCCCTTCAGGAAGAGGAAGCGGGAAACCTCCGCCGGCAGGAGCGGGCGGGGCGTCCTTGATCTCGACCAGTTCGAGTTCAAAGATCAGCGTGCTGTTCGGCGAGATCTGGGCGCTGCGGCGCTCCTCACCGTATGCCAGTTTGCTGGGTATGAAAAGTTTCCACTTCGCTCCGACGGGCATCAAGCCGAGCGCCTCCTTGAACCCATCAACTACAGCAAGAGTCATGGCGACCGGAGTCCCTTCCGGTGAGGCGTCGAATTCGGTGCCGTCGATCAGGCTGCCCTTGTAGTTCACCATGAACTGCTTCTCGGGTTCGCCTTCCTTCGGTGCCACATACTTGGATTCGCCGCCCTTCGCGAGTACCTCGTATTGGAGTCCGCTCTCAAGGGTTTTCACGCCCTCGCGCTTGCCATTTTCGGCGAGGAATTTGGTTCCCGCTTCGAGGTTCGCCGCGGCAGCCGCCTTCTCGCGCTCCTGCAACATCTCGCCGAAGGCGGTCATCGCGATCTGGAGACGCGCTTCCTCAAGCTCGGGTTTCTCGCCTTTAACAGATGTCTTGAAGCCCTGAATGAAGGACTTCATCTCAAGGTCATTGAGCTTTACCCCAAAGCGACCGAACTCCTGGCCGAAAACGCCTCCTGTGCGGTAACCGAGTGCGTAGGAAGTGTCTTTCTTGGCTTCCGCCGCGTTCACTGGCGCTGGGGCAACCGGTGCGGGCGCTGCTTCTGGAGCAGGTGCAGTCTCTTTGGGCGCGTTCTGTGCGGTTGCAATTCCCGTCGCGGTAAGCGCGATGAGGCTCATCCGCGCGGCATTATGATACAAATTGTTTCTCATGTTTTAAGGTGTGTCCGCGCACCCTAGGAGCGACCCACCACCGTGTCCAGAACCGCTTTCCAACATTTTTCCCCACGTTCCCAAGACCTCCGAGGATGACCGGCGGGGCTGCCGCCCCTTCCATCCATTTGCCGCAAAACGATCCCCCTGCTTCCGTCAAACCCCCACCCGCAGATCTCTCATACTCCACAAGACCCCCTTCGCCGCCGCGCCCCATCCTTCCTCCTTTCCGTAAACCTCTCACGCGCCCCCGCAAACGCCTCGTTCACAAACGCCTTGCTGCCGATCACCGCCCCGTCTGTAAAAAACCCTCAATGACCGAGCGGGCGGCCATTTAGGAAAGATGGTCTTTCGTGCCACACCATTGCTGAAGAGGGAGTCGGTTGGCGAGGAAGGTTCCGGCGGCAGCTCCGAGGAGATCGGCGAGCCAGTCGAAAGGGTCGTTTCCGGAACGGCCGGGGGTGAAGGTCTGATGATATTCGTCCAGCGCTCCGATCAAGGCGAAGAGCAGGATGGGGGTTGCGACGAGGATCATGGCATGCGCGGCGCGGCCGTATTTGAGCAACTGATGGGTGGCGAATAGGAATGCGCCGCCCATGAAATACACGAAATGCATGACCTTATCCATGTGCGGGATCTCCGGGCCATCTACATGGGGCGTGGCCGGGAGCGAGGAGAGTAGGAAAAGTGTGATTGCCCAAAGGATCACGGACAACAGCCAGAGGCGCGGGGAGATGAGGGCGCGGCGCAACATGGGACAGCCGGGCGGTCAGGGCTTTTTCATCTCATCCTCAAGGCGCTCCGCGAGCCATTGTTTCATCATCGACTGGTAGTTGAGGAAACGGGAGCGGGCGATGCGTTTGATGCGTGAAAGCATGCGCGGATCGAAGCGGAGGGTGATGGTGGTCGACTCTCTGGAATCCGCCACGTGTATGGAGGCCGCCATGAGCCTAGGATCCATCTCGTGCTCTTGCCAGAAGGCGTTTTCGGCGGCGGCGTTTTCGAAATCGGGAAGTTGAGCCCAGGATGTGATCGGTTTCATGAATTCAGCGGGTTTCGTTGTAGTTGCGGTCGTAGAAGCGGCGCTCGGCGTCACTCATCTCGCGGGCGGCGACGACGCGGGCGACTTTCCCGTCGGTGGTGAAAGCGAGGAAAAGGTGGCGGTCGGCGATGGTGCGGCCGAGGGCATAATAGCGGGATGCCCCGTCCTCGCGGTCGTTGTCTGGCAGGAAGCGAAGGGCAAAAGGATCCTCGAGGATTTCCTCAAGCTCCCCCGGCTTGATGTGGCGGAGGTCGAAGGGTGCGTCGATGAGGTTGAGGTCCATAAGGGAGATGTTAAGAAACCAGAGGCCGGAATCCAGATAAGACATTCCGAATTCGCTATATCCTGAGGTGTGGAAGGATTTTGTCGAGCGCGGCTTCGGCGGTTAGGCCGTGGAGCGTGTGGAGAATCTCCGGCTTGCCGTGTTCGATGAACTCGTCAGGCCAGCCGATGCGCTCCACGCGGGTGGCGATGCCTGCATCGTGGAGGTGCTCGATGCAGGAAGCGCCGAAGCCATTGGCGAGGACGTGATCCTCGAAGGTGCAGACCACCTTGCAGCTCCGCGCGACCTTTTCCAGGAGGGCGGTGTCGAGGGGTTTGATGAAACGTGGATTCACGAGGGAAACGGAAAATCCTTTTTCCTCAAGCAGCTCCTTGGTGCGAACGGCCATGCTGAAAAAGGTGCCGAGGCCGATGAGTGCGACATCGGTTCCCTCCTGGATCAGCTCGCCCTTGCCGAGGTGGATGGGAGCGCATTTTGCATCGGCAGGCGTGCCGGCGATGACGCCGCGCGGGTAGCGGATCGCGGTGGGACCGGCGTCATAGGCGGCCATCCATTTCAGCATCGCGGTCAACTCCGCCTCATCCTTGGGCTGCATGTGGATGATGTTCGGGATGTGGCGCAAGTATCCGATATCGAAAAGTCCGTGGTGGGTGGGGCCGTCGTCGCCGGAGAGTCCGCCGCGATCCATGCAGAGGCGGACGGGGAGGTTCTGCAGGGCGATGTCATGGATGATCATGTCATAAGCCCGCTGCATGAAGGTGGAGTAGATGGCTAGGAAAGGGCGGCAGCCCTCGGTGGCTAGGCCGGCGGCGAACAGTGCGGCGTGTTCCTCGGCGATGCCTACGTCGAAGTAGCGGTCCGGGAGTTCCTTTTTGAAAATCTCCAGCTTCGTGCCGCCCGGCATGGCGGCGGTGATGGCGACGATTTTGGGGTCGTCGATGGCGAGATCGGTGACCGTGCGCCCGAAGATGTCGGAGCAGGTGGGTGTGGCGACCGTGTCGGTGGAGCCGTCTTCGATCTTGTAGGCGCCGAGGCCGTGGAATTTGCCGGGGTTATCGA
>CAMBTF010000164.1 GCA_945870545.1 Akkermansia muciniphila | reverse complement strand
TGCTCGGCGAGCACATCGGATACGCGGAGCAGGTTCGCCTCGGTGTATTCGAGTTTGCGGAGCGCGTCCTTCTTCTCGCGCTTGAATTTTGTGATGCCGGCCGCTTCCTCGAACACCGCGCGGCGTTCCTCGGGTTTGGAGGAAAGGATCTGGTCGATCTGGCCCTGAGCCATGATCGAGTAGGCGGTGCGGCCGATGCCGGTATCCATGAACAGGTCATGGATGTCGCGCAGACGGCAGAGGGTGCCATTGAGGCGATATTCGGAGCGCCCGTCACGGAAGACCCGGCGGGTGATGGCGACCTCGTTGAAATCGACTTTGAGCGACTCCTCGCAATCCGCCATCGTCAGCGTGACTTCCGCCATGCCGAGCGGCTTGCGTTTTTCAGTGCCGTTAAAAATGACATCCGCCATCTCGCCGCCGCGCAGGGCTTTCGCGGAAGTCTCGCCAAGCACCCAGCGGATGGCGTCCACGACGTTGGATTTTCCGCAACCATTCGGGCCGACGATGCCCGTGACGCCTTGGGCGAATTCGAACACGGTCTTGTCGGCGAAGGATTTGAAGCCTTGGATTTCGAGGGTTTTGAGATACATGGGGTGGGTGTTTTGAGTTAAAAGGAACGATCCGAAAGGAATCTGGAGTTGGGATAAGACTAGGGATTGATCCCGGCGAAGCAAGATGAGAATGCCGTCAGGCACATTATGTAGTGTTAAATTTTTGATCTACATACCAGATATTGTGCTCACAGGTAATTTGTAAATCCTAAGTATTTTGTTGGTGATGGATTTTTGTGGGGGAATATGAGCTTGCGGAGTAAGGGTTCGGTGGTAGACACAATGCCTGATGCAAGAAGTAGTTGCGCGAACCCAAGCGCGTTTCCGGTGGGTGATGTTGGCGGGCTTCGCAGCTATCACGTTTTGCCGTGTGATGGCGCAAGTTCCGGCGGATCCCCAATTCGATCCCTCGGATGTCTATTTTCAGGCTTATCTTGAGGTGAGAGCCGCCGAACAACTTGAAAAGGACGGTGATTTCCTAGGATCTCTCAAAAAATATGAGCAGGCGGGTAAGCTTTTCGATTCGGTGGGAAAATTTTATCCGGATTGGAAAGCGGGAATGGTCGGCAACCGCCGCGATCTCACCGCGAAGGCGATCGAGGTGGTTCGTGGGAAGGCGGGGGAGCAGTTCAAGAAGGAACGGGGCGTGATCGCCGAACTGGAGGGTGGGGTGAAAGTCGGTGCGTCGCCCGGAAAGGAGACGGTGATGATACCGGAGCCGGAATCCGCGCCGAAGCCGCCGAATCAAATCGAACCGGTGATCCCGCCGTCGCCCACGCGAGGAATCCTTGAGGTGGATCCGCTGCAGGCACGCCGGCTGAAGGATGCGGAGGCCGAACTGGCTCGCCTGCGGAAGATGATATCCGAGGCCGATGCCCGCAGCAACGAGGCGATGCGCAACGCGACACGCCTGCAGGACGTTCAGCGGCAGAACGAGGCCTTAGCGCGGCAGCTCAAGGAGGCTGAGGCAAAGGCACAAACGATGCGGACGCAAATTCCCGCGCAGCCCGATCCGGCGGAGACTCGGAAACTCCAGGCGGCGGAGGCCGAACTGGCTCGCCTGCGGAAAATGATTTCCGAGTCCGATGCGAGTAGCAACGAGGCAATGCGGAATGCGGCGCGGGTAGAGGACATGCGCAAACAGAACGACACACTTTCCCGTCAGCTTCAGGCAGCGGAGGGCGCTGTCCGGTCGCTGCGGGCGCAGATGGCTGCCGCGCCGATCAAGAGCGAGATGGATGCGCTGAATCAACAGATCGAGGAGCTTGAACAGGAGCGCGAGGTGATGGGCATGGCGCTCAGGACGAGCCGCGGCCAACAGACGGAAGCACTTTCCAAGATCGAAATCCTTGCGGCAGACATGGAGATCATGAAGAAGCAGGCCGAGGAGTTGCGCCAGTCCGAGGCGAATCTAAACCGCAACCTAGAGAAGGAACGCCTGGTGGCGAATGATGTGGTGAAGGGTCAGCGCAAGCAGATGGAGATGCTCGAAAAGGAGCTCGGGAAAAAATCCAAGGAACTTGAGGACGCGCAGGGCCAGATCGCATCTTTGAAGAATGAGCTGGAGGAAAGCCGCGATGCCTTCGCCGAGCTGCGTGAGGAACGCGACGGCCTGCTTCGCGAGCGTGACCAGATGGCTGAGTTGCTGAAACTGAATGAGGAAGACCGCACGCAGGAACTCATCGAGCAGAACATGGGTCTCGCGAAAAACCTGCGCGAGGCGAACGAAAAAGTGGATCGCCTCAACAAGGACAATAATGCGGCCAAGGATGACATCGTGGATGCCCTGCGTGACCTTGCGATTGCGAAAAGCCAAATCAACCGCCTTCAGCATGAGAACCGT
Organism: Akkermansia muciniphila; assembly: GCA_945870545.1. Lineage (GTDB taxonomy): Bacteria > Verrucomicrobiota > Verrucomicrobiia > Verrucomicrobiales > Akkermansiaceae > Luteolibacter > Luteolibacter muciniphilus_A. The sequence goes on along the minus strand of CAMBTF010000164.1, from coordinate 2,620 downwards.
GAACAAACGGAACGCCTGGAGGAATTGACCCAAAAACTGAATGGCGAAGAGGCAGCCTTGGCGAAAGGCGAAGTGAACGCGGATCCTGCGGAAGTGGAGATGCTGCGCGAAGTGATCCGCCGCCAGCTCCGCGTGCAGGAGCACCGGAGGCAGGCGAAAGAGGTGATCGTCGAGGCGGCGAAGCAGCTCGGCAAAGAGGATGAAAGCCTGAACGAAGCCATCGAACTCTTCGTAGGCGCGGAGATGGCTTTGACCCCGGAGGAACAAAAACTCGTAGCCGACCAACAGGTTGACGGCGAGTTCGTTTCGCCCTTCGCGAGGGATCGCCATACAGTGGGGCGCGCCACATCGGACCTCAACCGTGAGATGGAAAGCTATGACCGCGCGGCCACCAAAGCCTATCTAGCCGGCAGGTTGCTTCCGACCCGTGAACTCTTCGAGCTCATGGTTGAGCAAAATCCGGGTCACGTGCCCGCTCTCTGCAAGCTCGGTGTCGTGCAACTCAAGCTGGATGATCCGATGTCCGCCACACAGAGTTTCACAAGTGCTGTGGAACTGGATCCGAATCATCCCTATGCGCACCGGATGCTGGGTTACGCGTACCTCAGGGCGGGTGATCTCGCCGCGGCGGAACTGCATGTGAAGCGCTGCGCGGATCTCGCGCCGGATGACGCCAAGGCCTATCTTTTGCTCGGCACCATCGCCTTCCGCCTGGGTGAAATGGGCGACGCCGAAGCGAATTTTAAATCGGCCGTTACGGCGGATCCCGTTCCCAGTGAGCCATATTTCAATCTCGCGCTGATCTACAAGAAAAGCGGGCGTCTTGAGGAGGCGCGGGAGTTTTATCAGAAAGCCTTGGAGCGCGGAGCACTACCCGACCCATCACTGGAAATGAAACTGGAGGACAAGCCATGAGCAAAGGTTGGATCGCGTTTTTTCCGCTGACGGCTGCCTGCGCCTTGATTGTTTCCTGTGCCGAGGATAAGGTCGATCACTCGAGACCCACCCAGGCGGCGAGGCCGGGCTTGCAGGAAAGGCTTTCCGAAAACGCAGGCTACAAGCAGAACGAGAAGGGCGAATGGGTGCCCAAGATCGATAAGCGCAGCAGCTACGATAGCCAGCGCGATACGCCGTATTTCAAGGATAAGCTCGAAACCATGGAGCGCTACAAGACCGGTGACTACGCGAAGAAATCCTGGTGGGGGAGCAAGGAATACGGCAAGAAATCCTACGAAGGCAATACGGATGGATCGAGGTTCCGGAAGCAGGCCCGGCAGGACGGAAAGGTGGCGCGGTATGATGGTAAGGCGGCGAGAACCACCGATCCTTTCAAGACCAATACCTTGCCCAGCAAAACGGCGCGTGAAAGTCGCAATCCCGCCATCGACAAGCCGAAGAATGCGTATACCGAAAGCCAGCGGAAGACATACAAAGCTCCTTCTGTGATCGACTGGAAGGAGCAGCGATCCATGGATATCGATCAGTCCAAGAGCATTTTGGGGAGATAGGAACCGCGATTTAGAAATTGCGACCTGCATAGCGAAAGACCGGTGAAGCGTATTCCTGTTGCAGACGTGGTTTCTAAACCACGGTTCCTTTCACGAGCCGGGCAGTTGCACGACCTTTGGATACTGGTAGGAGTAGCGCTCGCTGAATCCATGGACATGGATCAGTCCCGGAGCATTTTGGGGAGATAGGAACCGCGATTTAGAAATCGCGACCTGCAATGGCGAAAGACTGGTGAAGCGTATTCCTGTTGCAGACGTGGTTTCTAAACCACGGGTCCTTTCACGAGCCGGGCAGTGGCACGACCTTTGAATACTGGTAGGAGTGCTTCGCGATGAATTCGGCGAGTTTGGGACCGGTGAGGTCGCTACGCCTGCGCATTTGTTGCATCCCAAAGTCGCTGAGCACGGTGATGGATATTTCCGCAGCGGAGAGGCGCCCGGCCGCGAGTCGAGCTTTAGCTTGAGCATCAGACTCGCTGGGCTCCTTTGGCGGCACGAACGCGGTGTTAATGCCGCTTCCTGTGATCCGAAATTCCTCCGTGGAATTGGTACCCTTTCCTACGGGGACAGTGACGGATTTTAAACCGGTTGTAGTCGTTGTGCTCACGTGGAAAGTGACGGTGAACTGATAGACGTTCTCACAGATGAAGTTTACCTCCTTGTCGACCTTGGATCCCGTATCGCCTGTGTTGACTGCCACTTCGAGTGGACCCTTGATACTTGCCTGTCCGAGTATGTTCGCGAATGTTACATTCGGATTCACGATTTTGCGATAAAGCACGAAGGTTTTGTGTGCGTCATTATCATCCCCAGCGATAGGATCCTTGTAGGTAAGCTGGTATCCGACGGTGGAGACATCTCCGCCTTTATCTAAGTTTAGATCACCGATTTTGCCGTCGTAGCGGTCGGTCGCTGCCGAGAAGAAAATCAAGTCGAGCGCGTTAGGGCTTAGGTTGCCCTTCGGCCCCTCGCTCGGGGGTGCTGATTTTGCGTAAAGCCACTCGAAGGTATTGCCCTTGCGGGACACGAAGGATTCGAAGTCCCGCGCCATCGTGTCGATCATCGACTTGGCTTGGCGGGCGGCCCGGATTTCCGTGCGACTGCGGTTCCAT